>JANMSI010000056.1:0-6061 GCA_031389115.1 Akkermansiaceae bacterium | reverse complement strand
CGTTCAGGAACAGGCTTCGGCCTGTTCCTTACGCGGGCTTGTCCCGCGTCCGAGCGGAACCGCCGTGTACGGACCCGTACGCACGGTGGTGTGGGACCCGTGGCTGGCTCTAGCAGTCAGTCACGGGGACCCGATTATGCTTTTGCGATTAGATATGTTCCTGCCCCGACCATGAAGCCACCTGCCGTCAATCGAATATATTTCTGCGAGTGTCGCTTCTGCAACCGAGAAACAATGCTACGTGCTGCGAACGCATAGGCAATCTTCACACCTCCCACAGCGAAAATCGTTATCGTCACGATTACAGTAATGCTTACTACTGTGAGATTAGCCATATCAACGAATGTCGGGAACAAACTGGCGTAGAACAAAATCGCTTTTACGTCCCCTAGGGTCAATAATAGTCCTGCCGCAAAGCTCGTGAGCAATGTGGACCTACGAGAGCAATCTAACTGTAGTAGAGTCTCTTTCTTGGCGCGTAAGAGTCCGATCCCAAGCCAGATCAGATATGCTCCCCCGATATACTTAAATATGGCGAAAAATGCTCCCATCGTTTCGGCTAAGACGCTCATGCCAAGTATCGCCAAGCATACAAAAACGAGATCGCCAATCACGATGCCGCTGGCAACTGCTACACCATTCTTAATCCCGAGGGTCGCCGACCTTGTAACGACAAGTGCTACGCTGGCGCTTGGTATTGCTGCGAGAGCGATCGTTACGAGACAAAGCGTGAAAGCTGAGAGGAAGGTCATTTTCTTGGCATAACTTTGTCATTCGTTCCGAGTTAGGGTCACTTGGAAAGGCGATTCTGGCGAGAGGTTTCTTCCGTGGGGTTTCACAAGTCGTTTGTCGGCGGCGATTTAAAGAAAAGGTAACCGATGGTTGATTTCCCCAAGGGCTGAACGGAAACTGCCCGCTTCCGGCCGAATTCGGTTAGCGGTTCGTTTTTCAAAGCATCGGTTACCATCATAGGTGGTTGATTACTTGCCCGACTAAAGGATGGCGCGGACGGATGCGGAGAATAGGAGCGCGAGGCTTCGGTCACGATGGCTGGCGATCAGCTCTCAAGAACAGGCGGGAGGGACTACACCTCGGCACCTCAGCGCGTCGGGGTCAGTCCGCAAATAACAGACATTCTAACCGATGCGAAGCCTCCAGCACGGCCTGGGAATGGGGCTCGGCGACGCGGAGGAGAGCGCGGGGAGAGGTTGAACATCGAACATCGAAAGCCCAATATCGAACGTCGAATTGAAGCGGCTCGATTGATGATTGCAGATTGATGAATTCGGATTGTTGATGGGAAGAAACAGCACGAGGCCGATTCCCGCTTTTCACAAGGCGCATTCGGGGTCGAGAAATTGCCATGAGCATCGACGAAATCGCCCCGGAAGCACTTCGCCTCCCCGCAAGGGAGCTGGCGCTTTTGGCAGCATCACTCTGGGAATCAGCGATGGACTGCAAAATTTTACCACATGATGCACGCCGGCAATCATTCCAAATTTAAGGAAAAAATCCCTATCGTCATTGCCGTTTCACGCTCTAGTTCCCCTTACCTATGAAAACCAATGCCATGACACTACCCATCTTATCATCCAGTCCACTCCAGCCAACCAAGGGCTTTTCCCGCATTGCGAGCTTCGGCCGCCTGGTGACGGCGACGGCGTGCGTTTCGCTGGTTTCCTTCGCAGCGGTCCCCAAGGCGCTGGCCGCAGGTGCTAACGGAACGTATGAGTTCAGAGAGGCGGACGGCTCATTGAAGATCGACGGCGACAGTTTCGATCTACCTGAATCCCTGCTGAAACGGGTCGCGGGTTTCGTGGACGATGAAGTCACGATCAAGAACAACACCCTAACTCTCAGAAAAAAATCCACGGCCAAGATTGTGGAGGAGGTCGGCGATGACTTCGGCGTCGATGTCGAGGCCGAAGTCAGCGGACCGAGCAAGGTGGTGCTTGTCCAATCGGGAGCGATTTACACCGGCAAAACCTCCAGTCCGATCGTCACCGCCTTCGAAGCCGAGATCTTGGGCGCGGACTTCTCGGGTGAATTGCTCACCAAGGTTTCCGCGACCGTGGAAGGCAAGACCCTCACGATTGTGATCCGGTTCAACGGCGATGTGGAGGGCGAAGATTTCAGCGGGAAAGTGACGCTCGTCGCCAAACGCTGATTTTCCAATCGAAGCGAATCGTCTTTTTGTAAATCCCACACAAGTCGGCCGATCCCTTCCCAGGGGAATCGGCCGATTCCTTTTTGAGTGGATGAGGCGGCCGATTTTCCATGACAGGCGAGAGGCCTTTAAACGTGGGGGACGCGGTGAGTCTTGGAGTATCAATTCAATAATTTATCGCCTGGGAAGAAACGGCACGAGGCCGATTCCCGCTTTTCACAAGGGCGCATTCGGGGTAGAGAAATTGCCATGAGCATCGACGAAATCGCCCCTGAAGCACTTCGCCTCCCCGCAAGGGAGCGGGCATTCCTGGCAGCATCACTCTGGGAGAGCGTCGATGATCCCTACGCTCTTGCGGCGGACCGCAGTGATGAGGATGCTCTGGCGTTGGCACTGACACGGGACGAGGAATTACTTCGGGTCAAGCGGAGCGGAACCTTGTCTCAGAGGCCGTCAGCAGATTCATCATCTTCTGCTGAATCTTCAAGTTCCGGCGCGGGTGGCGGCGGGATGAAATTTGCAAGCGGCCTGACCAGATTCGTCGGCAGCGGGAATACGCGGTCGTAGATGCCGGGGGCGATTTCATTGGATTGCGAGTAGGCGTCGCTGACCATTTCCATCTTGGCATCGAGGTTGTCGATGTAGTGGAGCGCGAAGGCTTCGGGCGTGCGCGGCAGCACGGGCGAGCCGAATTCGAACTGCCCGTGATGGCTGCCGATCAGGTGAAGCAAATGCAGGCGGGTCATTTCGGTGGACGGCTTGAGACCTTTCCATTCTTCCGATTCGTCGGTCTCCAGCAGGTCGTTCCACAGCTTGTTGACCAGCTCGATGCCGAGCGGGATGTGGCCTAACATTTCCCCGTGGATGCTGTGGATCTGCGCGAAGCCGTCCTCCGGGTAGGAGTTTTCCCACAGCTTGCCGCAATCGTGGAACAGCACGCCGGCTAGCAGCAGGTCACGGTTGAGTTCGGGATAGACGGGGCACAGCGCTTCTGCGGAGCGCATCATCTGCGAGACGTGCTCCACCAATCCGCCGCGGCGGGCGTGATGGTTTTTTCTGGCAGCGGCGGTCCGGCGGAAGCGGTCGCCTAACTGGCTCAGGAAATGCGCGCACAGGCCGTGCAGCCGCGGGTCGCCGATGGAGTCACAGAGCCGCCGGATCTCCGCGAAGTCGCGGTCCTGTTTTTCCCGTGTCTCCGGGTCGCCTGCTAGAAAATCCGCGATGGCGTTTTCGTCGAGATGGAACCACGCGAGATGGTTCGGATTGACGCCGTATTGGTTCTGCGTCCATTCGGCTTCGAGGCGGACCACCGCGTTGTCCGGGAGTTTCTCGGCGGCCGCATGGATCGGCGAGTCCGACCAAATTTTCAGGGAAAAATTTCCGGTGGAGTCGGCGAAGACGAGTTCGAAATACGGCTTGCCGCCTTTGGTCGAGCGGACCGCGCGCGATTGAAGCTGGGCGTGGATCGCGGCGACGATGGGAATTTCACCCGACTGTTCTTTGACGGCGGCAATGGTGATCGGGCTCACGCAGGCGAGGATGGCAGGCGGTGCCGCCGTGTCACGTCCTGAGCGCAGGGACTGCTCGCGGACTCGGGGCATTCACGTATAACAAATAACATCTAACCATTACCCTCTCACTCATGCCGCAGCGCGTCGATCGGGTCGAGCGAGGCGGCGCGCCGGGCGGGCATGAAGCCGAAGATGATGCCGATGGCGGCGGAGAACACGAAGGCGATGATGTTGATTTTCGGATCGAACAGGAAGGGTGCGCCGACCAGTTCGGCGAGGGTGGAACACAGGAAGTAGGCGAGGGCGATCCCGGTCACTCCGCCGATGCAGGACAGCGTCACCGCCTCAACCAGAAACTGCAATAACACCTCCCGCGCCCGCGCGCCGATGGCCAGGCGGATGCCGATCTCGCGGGTGCGCTCGGTGACTGACACTAACATGATGTTCATAATGCCGATGCCGCCGACCAGCAAACTGACACCGGCCACGGCTCCTAACAATGACGTCATCACCTTCGTACTTGAGCTGATCACCTCCGCGAGTTGCTGCGAGTCGAAGACGTTGAAATTGTCATCCTCGTTGGCGGTGATTTTCCGGCGCTCGCGCATCAGCGCGGCGATGTCCGCGACGATGTAGGCGCTGGGGTAGTCCTGCTCGCCGGAGATCATGATTTGATTAAAACTCTTGCCACCTTGGCGGCCGGAAAGGCGGCGGACGATGGTGGTATACGGCGTCATCATGTTGTCGTCCAAGTCATCGCCGAAGCCGCCCTGCCCTTTCACCGCGGTGACTCCGATGACTTCCAGCGTGATGCTTTTCACGCGGATTTTGGAGCCCACGGGGTTCACGCCCTCGCCGAAGAGTTCCTTGCGGATGGTCTCCCCGATCACGCAGACGGGGGCGGACTCGGCCACCTCCTCATCCGTAAAAAAGCGGCCGGTGCCGATCACCCAGTTTCCGATGGTGAAATAGTTCGGCGTGGTGCCCTGGACATCGTAGGTCTTGGTCTCCTCCTGATAGACGACCTGCGCGTTGTTAGAAACGAAGGGCGCGACCGAGGCGATGCCGGGCACCTGATCGCGGATGGCATCGACGTCCTGCAGGCTGAACATCGGCGCACCGCCGCCGCCCCAGCCCTGGCCGGGACGGAGGACGAGGAGGTTGTTGCCCATTTTAGAAATGTTTTGCTTCACCATCTCGGTGGCGCCGCGGCCGAGCGTAACCATGGTGATGACGGCGGCGACGCCGATGACGATGCCGATCACGGTTAGGAACGAGCGCGTCAGGTTCCGCCGGATTTCCCGGATGGCGATGAGCAGCGCGTTGAAAATCATGGGAACAATAACAGAAATTTCAGCGGGTGATGATGTCGTCCGAGATCAGGCCGTCGCGGACGTGGATGATACGCCGGGCACAAGCGGCGACCTCGTCCTCGTGGGTAACCATAATGACGGAGATGCCGCGGTCCGAGTTGAGCTTGCGGAGGAGATCCATGATTTCAACCGTGGTTTTCGAATCGAGATTTCCCGTGGGTTCGTCGGCGAAAAGGGTGTCGGGTTTGGTGACGATGGCGCGGGCGATGGCAACGCGCTGCTGCTGACCGCCGGAGAGTTCGGCCGGGGTATTGCGCTCCTTGTCGGACAGACTGACTTGGGCCAGCGCCTCGCGGGCCATCTCGTGGCGTTGTTTCCGGGTATAGCCGCGGTAGAGCAGGGGCAGCTCGACATTTTCCAGGGCGGAGGTGCGGGCGAGCAGGTTGAAGCCTTGGAAAATGAATCCCAGCGCATGACGGCGGAGCAGCGAGCGTTGGTCCTTGTTGAGGTGCTCGACTTCGATGCCTTTGAAACGGTAGGAGCCGGCGGTGGGCGTGTCGAGGCAGCCCAGCAAATTCATGAGCGTGGATTTCCCGGAACCGCTGGGCCCCATGACGGCGACGAACTCCCCGCGGTCGATGGTGAGATCCACGCCGCGGAGGGCGAAAAACGCGGCGTCGCCGGTGCCGTAGCGCTTGGTAAGGCCTTGGAGCTGAATGAGCTTATCGGCGCTCATTCCGTCTTTGGTGGCTTGATGCTGATGACGAGAGGCGTGCCCGGCGTGAGGTCGCCTGCGGTGATTTCGGTGAAACGTCCGTCGGTGATGCCGGGGGTGACGCTGATTTCCGCAGGCTCGCCATCCTTGAGAGTCCAGACCTTGGGAGTGGAATCCGAAGCGCCCGCCTTCGGTGGCGGTGCGCCGCGCCAGCGCCTGCCGCCGCCCGGGGAGAGGCTTTGAACGAGGGTTTTCTTTGTAGCGTCCGGCTTGCCGATGGAAGCCGCGACGGTGGGATCGAAACGGAGGGCCGCATTCGGGACGACGAGAATGTCCTGCTTGTCCACGATGGCGA
>JANMSI010000017.1:0-1610 GCA_031389115.1 Akkermansiaceae bacterium | reverse complement strand
GCGGTGGAACCACCCGGTCCCATTCCGAACCCGGAAGTGAAACGCCGCAGCGCCGATGGTAGTGAGACGATAGGTCTTGTGAGAGTAGGTCGTCGCCAGGTATATGCCCGGCTCCAAGCAATTGGAGCCGGGCTCTTTTTTTGCAAGCGGGGTGTTCAGGCGATCGCATCCCGGCAGCTCCTAAAACTCGCAATTCCCAGGCGTTCTCGCGAAAGGAATCACATCGCGAATGTTTGCCATCCCAGTGACAAACATGAGCAACCGCTCGAATCCGAGGCCGAAGCCAGCGTGGGGGACGCTGCCATATTTGCGAAGATCGGTGTACCAGTGATAGGCCCCTGGATTGAGGCCGTGTTTGGTGAAATTTGCCAGCAGAACATCGAGCCGTTCTTCGCGCTGGCTGCCTCCTATGATTTCGCCGATGCCGGGGACAAGAACGTCCATCGCTGCGACTGTTTTGCCGTCTTCATTGAGACGCATGTAGAACGGTTTGATCTCCTTGGGATAGTTGAAGACCGTGACAGGCTTTTTAAAATAGACTTCAGTAAGCCAACGCTCGTGCTCCGATTGAAGACTGAGGCCATAGTCCACCGGATACTCGAACGCGTTGCCACTCGCCCTCAGGAGTTCGACGGCTTGGATGTAGGGAATTCGCTCAAATGGGCGGCTCCCGACGAATTCGAGCCGTTCGCGGAGGCCCTTGTCCACAAACTTTTCGAAAATCGCCAAATCCCCGTCGCTGTTAGCGAGCGCTTCGTGAACCAGATGCTTCACGAGTGATTCAGCAAGATTCATATCTCCCTCCAGATCACAAAATGCGACCTCAGGCTCGATCATCCAGAACTCGGCGGCATGGCGGGAAGTGTTGGAGTTCTCTGCGCGAAAAGTCGGCCCGAAGGTATAGATATTGGACAGGGCGCAGGCAAACGTTTCACCTTCCAGCTGACCGCTGACGGTGAGAAAGGCGCGCTTGCCGAAGAAGTCTTCCGAGTCCCTCGAGATTTTGTCATCGGGTAGGGTGGTGACCCGGAACATCTCCCCCGCGCCCTCGCAATCGCTGGCGGTGATGATCGGCGTGTGGACATAGACGAAGTCACGTTCTTGGAAAAACTTATGCACGGCATAGGCCATCCGGCTCCGGGTTCGGAACACTGCGCCGTAGAGATTGGTCCGAGGACGAAGGTGCGAAATGGAGCGAAGAAACTCCGCGCCGTGGCCTTTCTTCTGAAGCGGATAGTCGTCGGGAACTTCCCCGAGCAGTTTCAAGGAAGTCGCCTGCATTTCCCAAGCTTGCCCGGCGGCGGGCGATGGAATCAGTTTCCCCCGAATTTCGACGGAGGCGCCGGTATTCATTTTTGCAATCGATTCGTATCCGGGAATCCCGGCATCCGCGACGATCTGGAGGTTTCCGAGGCAGGTGCCATCATTGAGTTCAAGGAACGAGAACGCCTTGGAATCCCGACGGGTTCGCACCCAGCCAGCGACGCGGAGCTCGTCGGAAGGTTCACTGCGTTTGAGAACATGTTTGATCAGGGATCGCATGGACTTGGTTATCCAGCAGGCTTCCGCTTGTCAAAGCAGGCCACCGATTTTGTTGATAGTTGCCCAAC
>JANMSI010000165.1:0-31335 GCA_031389115.1 Akkermansiaceae bacterium | reverse complement strand
GGTTTCGTCACTGGCTGAAGTTACAACGACTATGAACCTTGATGACGGCACCATTTCGCCGCTTGTGAAGCGTTAAGCCGCAAAATTTCACTCAGGAGGAGGAGGAGATCCATGCGGGGAACCTGTTATCTGATAGAGCCTAAGCTGGCAATCAAAAAAGTGTCATTTCATTCATCAGCGAATTTTAACGAGATGCCACCTGAACAGATAAGTGGCTTTGGGGGAAATTGTCATAGGCGGTGAGGCCTTGTGAGAACCATCACGGTGGACGATACGGACACCGCTGTCATCCACTGCGGCTCCGGGGTTGATGGGGAATCCCCGGAACCCTACATTCGCGGCCGCCTACGCGCAATAGCAGGCCCTATTCTCAGTTTCCCTCGCCCCGCGCGAGGAGTTCCGCCTCTTCCTCATGGGAATGAATTTGGAGTGAAACCTGCACGCCTTCCCGCTCGGCGGCGGCTTTCAAAACACTCCGAATCGCGGACGCGGTGAAGCCGTTTCTGCCGATGAGCATCGCCACATCCTGCTTGGCGAGGACGAGTTTGAAGCGCAACCGCTTCGGCCCCAACTCCGCCACCTTGAGCTGCGCCTGGCTCGGCTCGTCGATCAAATTCACGGCCACGTATTGGAGGAAATTCTTCAAGCGATCAGTAACAGCCTGCATGATATCCAAAGGATGGAGCCGCCCCGATCACACCGCAAGCCAACGTTCTTATTTGGACTCTTGGCACGGTGCATTATTGGAGATTGTGTCCCAAAATGCTTGCGCAAGGAATTGGGTTGTTTGACCCGCCACAAACTCATGATCCTCGAAACGGGTGAGTCGCGTGACCCCACGGATCGATGAAGTTAGAAATGCCTCGTCCGCGCAGAGCAGCTCAGCGAGCAGGAGTGTGCGCTCCTCGCAGCGCATTCCGAGACCTTTGGCCAGCCGGATCACGACCTCGCGGGTGATTCCAGGCAGGCAGCCGGAAGCAAGCGGCGGGGTAACAACCGCGTCGTTGCTCACGATGAAAAGGTTCGCCGTGGCGGCTTCGCAAAGTTGACCTGTCGTATTGAAAAAAATCGTCTCATCGAAGCCCTGCCGTCTGGCGTGATCGAGGGCGATCAGGTTTTCCCCGTAGGAAGCGCATTTCAATCCGGCCAATGGCGACCGCTCGTTTCGCGGCCACGGCGAAAGACAGGCGGTTAGACTATCGGGCGGCTCGCCTGCGCGTGTCGCGGTCATCCAAACGAGTCGATCGCTTCCGAGTGTTAGATCGTCGATCGGACCGCTGCCAGCGGTGATGGCAAGTCGCATTCTGGCCCGACCCACGGTTAGATCGTTCCGCGCTAACAGCTCTGTCGCCGTGACATGGAAGTCCGGGATGGAAAGGGACCAGCCGAGTCTGACGCACCCTTGTTGGAGTCTCGCGAGATGCCGGTCTGCGAAAACCGGCGCACCGTCGAGGGCAAGGATGGTTTCAAACAAACCTAGTCCTTGCAGCATTCCCCGGTCCGTCGGTGAGGAGGGGAAATCAAGGGAATCAAGCCATTGGCCGTTGCACCAGATGTCTGTCATGGGTGGATTAGTATTAGAAATGCAAGTCGGTGCAAGTTGTGGAATGCCCGCCCGTGATAGGGCGGGACGAAGCCAACAGGCGAAATAAATTTCGAGGTCCGGGCAGAATCAAACGTTCAGAACGAGAGTGGCGGGGACGTTTCGTGGCGGCCTTTTCGAAAGTGACGAGAGTTTGCCCTTGGCCATGACTCTCGCCATGAATCAAGCGATCCACAAAACCGGGTTTCGCAGAAGCTAGATTTGGCAGAGCGATGACTTGGCGAGCATTCTTGCTGATCTTGAATCCGACATATCTAAGGAATCATTGCCCGCAAGTCGCTCACTCACAAAATCCATCGCGACTTTCGCCTGATTGATCGGAACTCCGATTAACAGATGAAGAACCACCGAGGTGTCCAAGCTGACATCTTCAAAATTCACCGCTCGATCAATCTGAGTTTCTCCGCAACCTCCGCCCCCCAGCCCGCAGCGATGGCTTCCTTGATGTCATTCATATCGTGATTCTGATCCTCGCCGATGTAGCGGCGCGCAATCGCCAACCACGGCATCTTTTCTTCATCCAGTGAATCATCGCGCACCATCCTGGCCTCGGGTTTCTCCTCTAACCACTTTTGAAAGAGGTCCACGGCCACAGCCCTAACCGGACGGCCTTCCATGGCGCTGCGGGCCTTGACGCGGCGGTAGAGATCGTCCGGGATGTCGATATTGGCTTTCATGGAATGCCTCGGATCAAGCTGGGTTTTTCATCAACGCTGCGGCGTAAAAGCCATCGTAGCCGGTGGCGGCTGGGGAGACGGGGCGTTCTTCGAGGAGGGTGAAACCGCCGCGGTCTAACAGCTTTTCGATGGCGGCGCGGTTTTCTGAGGGGAGGATGGAGCAGGTGGCGTAAACGAGGCGGCCGCCGGGCTTGAGCATGGCGGTGTATTTCTCTAGCAGCTCGGCCTGGATGCCGCGCAGGCGGTCGATCGCGGCGGGCTTGAGACGCCATTTGAGGTCGGGCTGGCGCTTTAAAGTGCCGAGGCCGGAGCACGGGGCGTCAATGAGCAGGCGATCAGCGACCTCGGCGAAATCGGAGGTGGTGGCGGCGGTGATTTCCTTGGATTTGACGCACTTGTTCGCATTGGCGCGTTTGGCGCGGCGTTCGAGTTCGACGAGTTTTTTTGAGTCGATATCCATGCCGAAGACGCGGCCGTCGCCCTTCATCAGGGCTGCCAGGTGTAGCGATTTGCCGCCGGCACCGGAGCAAGCGTCGATGATGCGCTCGCCGGGCTGGGGATCGACGAGCGGGGCGATCATCTGCGAGCCTGCGTCTTGGATTTCGACGCGGCCGTCCAGACGGAGGGTTTTGGGCAGAGATTTGCCGGGGGCAAGGACGAGGGCGTCGGGCAGACCGGGGACTTCGCTGGCAGTGACGTTAAAACTGGCTAGCCAAGCGATGGCTTCCGGGCGGGTGGTGCGGAGGGTGTTGACGCGGAGGAAAATGGAGGCGCGTTGATTGAGGGCGGCGAGTTCGGCGTCCCAAGCATCGCCGAGTTCGGAGGAACCGAGTGCGTCTAACCAGTCGGGAATCGACTCGCGCACGGCGCGGGGTTGCGAGGCCAGCTCGGCTTCGCGGGCTTTCATTTCCTCGGCAGAGTTGCCGCTGTAGGCCCACCACTCGGGGATTCCGTAGCCCATGCGGACCCACTGGGCGGCGCAGAGGGCGGTGGTTTCCTCACTATCGACGAGGAAACTGAGGACGCGCCGCCAGCGGGCGACTTCGAAGACGGTCTCGGCGATGAAACTGCGGTCGCGCTTGCCCCACTTCGGGTTCTCCTCGAAGGCGGTGGCGAGTTCGTAGTCGAGAACCTTGTGCTCGCGGAAGACGGACTTGGCGATGTTCGAGGTGGCCTCGGCGAGGATGCGGTGCATTTTCATGAAGGCGGACCGTTCCCTAAAGTCGGCGATGTGGCAAACTTGGTTTGTGGGAAAGAGGCGGGCGCGTTGATTGGGGCGCAGGAGTTCCTGAATTACGCAGTCGCTGGTAACGATACGACCGTGGCAAGAGACCGATGCCCGGTTCGATCTCCAAAAGTAATGGGATCAACGCTCCAACAAAATTTCATCCCCTAACACGACCAGATCGACGCTGCCTGTGAGCGCCTGATTGATGAACGGCGTGTTTTGGGATTTTGATTTCATGAACTCCTTGGTGAAGGTCGTTTCCGCTTCGGGATCGAACAGGATGAGGTCGGCAGGCTGGCCAACTTCGATGGACACGGCGGGCAGTCCCATCAGGCGGCGGGGCTCGGCGCTGTAACGTTTCACGATGAGATCCCAGCCGAATTTGCCGGTGGCGACGAAGTGGTGATGGAGCGCCACCAACGCGGTATCCATGCCGGTAATGCCATTGGGCGCGGTGATGAAATCCTGGGATTTCTCGAACGGAGTGTGCGGCGCGTGGTCGGTGGCGATGAGGTCGAACACTCCTTCGATGAGGCCTTGGAGGAGACCTTCGTTGTCCGCCTTGGTGCGCAGCGGCGGATTCATTTTATAGTTCGTATCGAAGTCGCCAATGTCCTCATCGCAGAATAACAGATGGTGCGGCGAAACCTCGGCGGTCACCCTAACATCTCCTCGCTGTTTCCACCAGCGGATGGTTTCCATGCCGAGCTTGCTGGAGACGTGCTGGATGTGGATGTGCGCCCCGGCGGCGTGGGCGAGGCGGATGTCGCGGTCGATGATGATTTCCTCGGCACAGGCGGGTGAACCCTTGATGCCTAACCGATAACTCATCGCCCCTTCGTTGAGCGCGCGCGGACCGGCGAGTTTGGGAACCTCGCAATGGCTGGCGAAGAACATGCCGAACTCGGTGGCGTATTGCATCGCGCGCAGCAGGATGGCGGGATCGCCGGTGGTGTCGCCATCGTCGGTGAGCATTTTCACGCCCAGCGCGCGCATGCCGTCGATGCCCGCCATTTCCTTGCCGTGGCGGTCCTTGGTGACGCAGCCGGAGGTGTAAACCGGGATGCGGGCGGTGCGCCGGGCGATGTCGAGCACGTTGGCGACGACGGTGGCGGAGTCGATGGCCGGTCGGGTGTTAGGCATCATGACCACGCCGGTAATGCCGCCGTTGATCGCGGCCTCCGTGCCGGTTGCAATGGTTTCCTTGGCCTCGAAGCCGGGTTCGCGGAAATGGACGTGGGCGTCGAACATGCCGGGCATCAGGATGCGGTTGCGGGCGTCGATGACGCGGTAGCCCTCGGGCGCCGAGAGGTTCTCACCGATCAGGCGGATTCTGCCTTCAGCGAGAATCACATCGGAGGGCGTTAGATCGGGCGATCTTTCCGAAGCGAGGCGGGCGTTCTTGAGGAGGAGCATGGGAAGGGATGTTCGGCAGGTCAGGCGAGGACGAGATCGGGCAGGACCTGATCGCGGATCGCGGCGAAGTGGCGGTCATTGCTGAGAAGCGGGATTTGCGCCACCGACGCGACGCTGGCGATAAGAAGGTCGAGCGCGGGAAAGTTTAAGCCCTTCGCCCGCAACGCAGCACCCAGCCCGGAGGCAAAATCCCAGTGGTCCGAGGTAGCAGGGATCCGGAGCGAGACTCCCAACGCAACGTGCAGATCTTCGAGTTCGTGGGAGCGGGCACCAAGAATAAGCTCGTATCGCACCGGACAGGTGAAGGCGGCCCGGCCGTCAAGGACCAGTTCCTTCACCTGCGCCTTGACCCTTGAATCGCCGCTCGGGCGGAAAAACTCGATCCAGCACGAGGTGTCGACAAGTGTCACGGCTCCAGATGGGCGAGGAGTTCGATTTCTTCGTTGGAAGCTTGGTAATCAGTCTTTCCAGCCATCACCCGAGCCACCAAAGCTTGCCGCCGTTTGAACGCGAGGAACTCGTCGAGGGCGAGCGCCAATGCGGGAGATTTTTTCTTTTGCCGGGTGAGCTTCAGGATGGATTCCATCTTTTCATCATCAATATCGAGCGTGATTCTCATCTTGAGCAGGAGTTCTTTGATGAAATCATGAGAGACTTTTCCATACTCTCAAGAAATTTATCAGGCCTCCCTTCCCGCATTCTCACGGCGATGCGGTCCTCGACTTGGTGTCCGTCCATAATTCTAGCCCCCGGCAAGCCTGCATGGGTGGCGAATTTAAGGAACGATTCAGCTGCCAAGTTTTCTAGGGAAAACTTTGACCGATTCGAAGGATCGAAGATCCGGGGAGTCTAATTTAGCCGATCTCACTTATGCCTCCCCTCCTGGTTTCAGCCAGTAGAGCACCGCCATTCTAACAGCGATGCCGTTCTCGACCTGATCGTTGATGAGGCTGCGCTCGTAGTCCATGACGGCGTCGCAGAGTTCCACGCCGCGGTTCACGGGGCCGGGGTGCATAAGGTAGAGACCGCGTTTGCGAATCTCTTCTAACCGCGCGTCGGTGATGCCGTAGATGCGGTGGTATTCGCGGAGGCTGGGGAAATATTGGACGTCCTGGCGCTCCATTTGGACGCGGAGGAGATAGATGACATCGGGCGACCATGCCATGGCTTCCTTGTAGTCGGTGAAGCGGCGGATGTTCTCCGGTCCGATGCGCGGGACGAGCGATCCAGGGCCGAGGTAAGCGACTTCCACGCCAAGCTTTTTCAGGATCGTGCTGGTCGAGCGGGCGACGCGGGAGTGGAGGATGTCGCCGATGATGAGGACCTTTTTCCCGGCAGGATCGGGAAATTTTTCCTTAATGGTGAAGGCATCCAGCAGGGCTTGGGTGGGATGGGCGTGCGCGCCATCGCCGGCGTTGATGACGGAAGCCCGGGTTTGCCTGGCGATCATCGCGGGCAGGCCGGAGCGGCCGTGACGGACGATGATGTAGTCGGTGCGCATCGCCTGCAGCGTCTCGACGGTTTCCCTAACAGACTCGCCCTTGGTGATCGAAGACTGTCCGACATCGAAGTTGGTGACATCGGCTGATAGACGCTTGGCGGCGACTTCGAACGAGGAGTGGGTGCGGGTGCTCGGTTCATAAAAGAGCATGAGGACGGACCTGCCTTTGAGGGCGGGGACTTTTTTGACCGAGCGCGTAAAGAGTTCCTTGAACGGGATGGATTGATCCAGGAGATGTTCGATTTCCTCCCGGTCAAGGGCCGCGATGTCGAGTAGGTCTTTACGTGCCATGCCGGAGTTGGGGGAAATAATAAAGCGCGCCGAAAATGATGTCGAACAGCGCGATCACGCCGATGAAGGCGGCGTGGTGGCGCGAGAGCGGTTTCCTGAAAAAGATAAACGCCGCCACCAGCAGGGCGACGATGACGCACCCCGCAGAAATCCGCATTTCCTGCCGCTCGATATCGCCGTAATAAAACCAGGCCGCCGCGCCAATAGCGAAGAGGTAGCCGGGGATGACGAGAGCAAGGTTGGCGGTTAGAGACTGGGGATGCGTCCAGGGTGCCAGCGTGGCGAGTGCGGCATGGCGACGGAGGTCGTTCAACTCCTGGTCATTGTGACGATGCACCGGGAGTTTGGAATCAGGCGCGACCGCACTAACAGGCGGCAGCGGACCTTGCTCGGATTTACGAAGCGAGCGGACTCCCTTCTGCCCGGGAGTGGGTTGGAGGAAGGTTGCGGGTGCCAAATCCAGAGGTTCGGGAAGATTCGAATGCTGAGGCGGAGGCCCGTTCTCCTCGACGGGAAGCACGGGTACGCGCTGCTCGGCGCGAGGCTGCCTGGGCGGTGAAATCTCTTCTCGGGGCACCGGAGCTGGGGCAAAAATTTCAGGCACCGGCGTGCTCCTAACTGCCGGCTCAGCCACCGCAAGCGTTGCCTCCACCGCCGCATCCGTCGGCGGGGCGACGATGCCGAGGGTTTCGCGGAGTTTCTCGATTTCCTCGGAGGATTTCCTTTGCTGCGGCAGGAGGCTCATGATTTTTCCTTTTCGACGACTTCGACCTGATCTTTGCCGTCGGCACCTTCTAACGAAACCAATACATGATCCAGGCGGCGGGTGTCGAGGGTGATGCCGACATAGTCAGGCTGGATCGGCATTTCACGATGGCCGCGGTCGATGAGCACCGCCAGCTCGACCTTGGCCGGGCGGCCGTAATCGGACAGGGCGTCGAGCGCGGCGCGAATGGTGCGGCCAGTGAAAAGCACGTCATCGACCAGGATGATGTGGGCGCCTTCCACGGGGAAGCTGATGTCGCTTTCCTGGAGCAGCGGATTCGCATGGAGGTGCTCGAAATCGTCGCGATACAGGGAAATATCGAGGACGCCGAACGAGAGTTCCCAGTGATCCTCTGCCGAAAGCAAGGTAAGGACTCGCTCGGCCACTTCATCGCCGCGGCTGCGGATACCGACGAGCGCGATGGGATGGCCGCGGTGCTTTTCAAGGATCGCCCGGGCAAGGCGGTCCACTCCGGCGGCGATGTCTTCAGCGGTGAGGGTCTGTTCCATGAGTCAGAAATTGAGGATGCCGATGTCGCGGCGGCGTTGCAAGCCATCGAATCCGATCAAATCGGCGGCAGCGTGAGCCTGGCTAACAGCCTCTTGGCGGGTGTCGGCTCCGGCGACGACAGCCAGCACGCGCCCGCCGTTAGATTCCCATTCACCGCCGGAAGTTAGGCGTGTGCCGGAGTGATAGACGCGGGCCGCCGTGACTTTCTCTATCCCGGAAATCCGATCTCCGTTGCGCAAAGTTTCCGGGTAGCCGGCCGACGCGAGGATGACGCAGACGCTCCAGCCGTCACTGAATCGGATCAAGTCCGCGCGAAGCTCGCCGTTCGCTCCGGCCAGGCAAAACGTTGCCAGATCGCCATCGACCAAGGGCATCACCGCCTGGCACTCGGGATCGCCGAAGCGGCAGTTGTATTCTATCACCTGCGGTCCGGTGGGCGTGAGCATCAGCCCGAAGTAGAGAAATCCACGGTAGGGCAGGCCTTCGCTGCGGAGGCCATCCACTGTCGGACGCACGATTTCTTTCTCGATTTGTGCGAGCAATTCCTGGGAAACCAGCTGGCGGCTCGCGACCGCGCCCATGCCGCCGGTGTTAGGACCGAGGTCGCCGTCGTTGGCGCGCTTGTAATCGCGGGCCGGTGTGAAAATCAGATAGTGGTCATCGACGATCGCCGCGAAAATGGAAACCTCCGGCCCCGTTAGGCACTGCTCGACGAGGACCCGCCCGGGTCCGAAGCGGCGTTGAGTGAAAACCTCATCCAGAAAGCTAAGGGCGGAAGTTTCATCCGCACACACCGCCACCCCTTTTCCTGCGGCGAGACCATCGAATTTCAAGACGGTCGGATAATCCCCGGCGATCGCGGCAACGGCTTCCGCCAGCGAGTCGGTCGCTGTGGCGCGGGCCGTGGGGATTCCATTGCGGACGAGAAACTCCTTTGCGAACTCCTTGCTGGCCTCTAACTGCGCAGACTCTTTCGGCGGCCCCCAGCATGGAATTCCGGCTTGCTCGCAGAGATTGGCCAGACCCTCGCCCTTCACGAGATAGCTTTCCTCGCCTGCCACGCAGAGGTCGATGGCGTTGGTCTTCATCCACGCGACCAATGACTCCAAGTCATTTGCCGCCACCGGCTTCGCGAGTTGGAAAATCGCATCGCTGCCGGGAAAGCAGAACAGCTCGGGTTTGCCCGGCGATTCCGCCAATGCTCCCACCAACGCATGTTCGCGCCCGCCCTTGCCAACGACCAAAATTCTCATCCGCAGGGGTTTTCGCGAAATCCGGCGGTGGACTCAACTCTGAATCGCAGGACTGCTCCGACATGTCGGGCTTTTTCACTGGCCGACATGTCGGCCAGTGGGAAAGCGGGGACCTGTCCCCGCAGTCCGAAGAAACCCTACTCGGATCGCGGCGTGGTGATTTCCTTCAACCCCTCGGGGGTGAACTCGCGGTCTGTCAGAGTCACCCCGTGCTTGAGCTTCGAGCCGGTCAATTCCGTGGATGTGCCCTTTTGCGGACTACTGACGGTTAGATTGGCGGGAACGGAGCGGCCCTGGTCATCGGTCGCCACATCGTTGGTCTCGATGCGGCGGGCCAGCGCGCCGGACGACGTGTACTTCTCGATGCGCAGTGGCACGAGACGGCGGCCATCCACCCAGGTGCGGACGCCGGAATAGTTCGAGCGCTCGCCCTTACCGGGCTTGGACTCAAGTATCTGGCAGTTCGCGCGGCCAATCATTTCGGTGCCGACAATCGCCTGGTTGTCCCAGGCGAAGAAATTCTCCAGCACGTCCGCATAGGAGAGATCGCTGCCGAAAAGCGCATCCTTCATCTGCCCGGCGCTGAGGGCGCGCACTGTGTTAGGCGGGATGAACTGGGATCCACTGCCGGCTTGGTTTCCGCTCTGCTTGAGCAACACGGCCTCCCCCGCCCGCTCCTTGGGCCACAGAACCTGATAGACGACTTCGGTGGAGTTCCGGCTGCGGCGCTGCTTGATCTGGAGCTGAAGTGCGATCTTCGGCCCGTCGGCAGGTTTGGCATCCAGCTTAAGGCGGACAAATGACGCCCCATCTTCCTGCAAAGCACTGAGCCTTGCCGCGAGATCCTTCGCCGACAGGGCGGGCTGGGGCTCGGCGGCATCGGCGGACAGAACGATCAGCGCAAATGCGGCACTGTTGGAAATCAGGCGGTGCAAAGTTGTCATAAATTTGGAGTGGCTAGGCGCTTATCCCTGCATCGCCAAGCTGGGCGTGAGCCGCGAACTTCGCCAGGCTGGATACAGACCGCTAATCACGCCCACGATCACCGCGATCGCCACGGAAATTATCATGAGTTTCACGCTGAGGTCGGGTTCCAGAAGCCCGTGAATCGCCGGCAGGGTTTCCATGATCTTCACCCCGACCGTGCCGATGAGCACGCCGCCGAGGCCACCGAGAAATCCGAGCAGGGCGGACTCCCACAGCACCATGCGGATGATGCGGCTGCGCTTCCAGCCGATGGCGAGCAGGATGCAGATTTCCTGTTTCCGTTCGAAAACGGTCATGAGCATCGTGTTCATCACGCCGAGCACGCCGACGATCACCGCCAGCAGCGAGGTGCCCCAGCTCATGGCGCTGATGAATTTGTAAGCCTGGCTGTTGCCGATTTGCTGGCCCGCGATAACGGCGCGGGCTTCCGGCACAGCGCCGTTGATTTTCGTGCAAAGGGCTTTCACCTGATCCTCGCTCATGCCGGGAGTGGCCCGGAGGTCAATGATGTTGATTCTGTCCTCATTGCCTGAAATTTCCTGATAGAGCGGCAGCGAGAGGATGACCGAGCCATTCTCCACCAGCGCTCCGCCGTCTACGATGCCGGCGACGGTGAGTTCCCGCGCCTCGATCTGGATGGTGTCGCCGACGTTTTTCTTGAGCACCTCGGCGGCGCTCTGGCCCAGCACCACGACGGCT
This sequence comes from Akkermansiaceae bacterium, assembly GCA_031389115.1. Classification (GTDB taxonomy): domain Bacteria; phylum Verrucomicrobiota; class Verrucomicrobiia; order Verrucomicrobiales; family Akkermansiaceae; genus Luteolibacter. Next base: position 20,404 of record JANMSI010000165.1, on the reverse strand, counting down.
TCCATCGCGTCATTCGGCATGCGGCCCGAAACCAATTTGAGGTTCTGCCAGGAAAAACCACCCCACTCGCGGGCGGAGACGACCATCATCGACGAATCCTCGATGCTCGTTAGATCCACGAAAATCGCGCAGGTCGCCGCGACACCAGGAATGGCGGCGATCCGGTCGCGCACGGAAGCGGCGAATGGCTTGGGGGCAAGCGCGCTGCCCATGTTGCTAACGACCACATCGGTGCCGCGCGCCTTCATGCCCTTTGCCCAGCTTTGCTCGAAGCCACGGGAAATACCGACCAGCGCGACCACGGCGGCGATGCCGATGGAAATGCCGATCAGCGTAAGCCCAGTGCGGACAGGCCGCCGAAGAAGTCCGCGCACGATGATGGTGAAGAAGTTCATGTCAGGCTTCGGTTAGTTTTGGCGCTCATCGGACATGACATGTCCGTCCATCATTTGGATCGTCCTTGAGGCGCGGCGGGCGATCGAAGGATCGTGAGTCACCATGACCAGCGTCATGTTTTGTTCGCGATGGAGGCGAATGATCAGGTCCAGCACCAGATGGGCGTTTTCGCTGTCCAAGTTTCCGGTCGGTTCGTCGGCGAGCAGCACGGAAGGTCCGTTGGCAAGGCTGCGGGCGATCGCAACCCGCTGCCTCTCACCACCGGACAGCTTCGCCGGGAAATGGTTCAGGCGATGTTCCAGCCCGACCAATTTCAACAAACTGGTGGCATGACCTTTCCGCTCTGACAGCGGCCGGTCAGTTTCGAACATCGGCAGCTGCACGTTCTCCATCGCGGTGAAGGTCGGGAGCAGATGGAAGGCTTGGAAAATGATTCCAATCTCGCGGGCGCGGTAGGCGGCCGGATCCGGCAGGCCGGGCAGAGATTTTCCGCGGTAATTCAAGGTTCCGGCGCTGGGCACGTCGAGCGCGCCGAGCATCTGAAGCAAGGTCGTTTTGCCGCAGCCGCTGGGGCCGGTGATCGCCACGAATTCGCCCTGGTCGATGCGCAGGTCCACACCCCGCAACGCCTGGACCCGGCCGTCATCGAAATCTTTCTTAAGCCCCTTCACCTCAAACACGCAGTCCTTGGGATCGAAGTCTGATGGAGTGGATTTCATGAAGGGTTGGTTGAACGCCATTGGGCTCCCACCCGCGGGTCGGAGAGGCTGCGCAGGAGGTGCAGCAGGGCGTGCCGGTAACTCGGGAACGGGTGAATCTCGTCGGGATGCTTTGGCTCCAGTTCGGGGGCCAGCCGTGGCAGTTCGGCATGAGGCAGGCCGACGTGGAGGTGATGGAGTCCGTGATAAGGCTCGTGCAGCAGCGTGAACGCGAACAGCCGTCCCGGCCAGCCACGCGCGACGATGCTGCGGGTCGCGCTGTTGACTGTGCTGCCGGTTAGACCGACGTGCTCGATGTATTTCCGCCAGCTTTGCAGATTGCCCGCGATGAAGGTCGGTAGCAGATACATCCACAAAAAGTAGTTCCACACGTGGAAATAGGAAACGGCGGAAATGATGCCGATCCACACCACCACCATCAGCGCGAGTTCCTGCCAGATGCGGCGGCGCACCTTCTTGCTGCGGATTGGCGATCCTTTGCGGAGGAAGGTCCGGAAGAACAATAACGGCGTAAAGATTAGTCCACAGGTAAGTTCGAGAACGGCGGCGAGGATTCGCGCCCAGCGTGGCGTGGTCGTTAGAACGAACGGCCATAGCTCCTCATCGCGCTCGGTGGCGAAGTGCGCGTGGTGCGACTGATGCGCCGCCCGATAGAGGCTGAAGCTCATGAAACTCATCATGCCGATGAGGACGCCGTCGAACTCATTGAAACGCCGGTTGCGCCGGAGAAGCCCGTGCGATGCCTCATGAAATCCTACCGCCGCGCCATGCATCAGGTGGCTGAGCACCAACGCGAGCGGCACGGCGAACCACAGCGAAGCGCCGCTCCGCAGGACCGCTAACAGCGTGATCTCGGTCGCGACAAACAGAATGATGACGATTTGAAACGCCGAGCGGCTGACCCAGTGCGGCCCGTCATGGATTGCTGGTGCGGCAGTGCTCATCACAAGGCGGTCATCAAAGTGGAGGTCAACATTTCCGGCGATCGGCAGACGCCCTCCAGTGCGGTTAGATAAAGGCGGCCGAGGTTCTCGATGTCCCCCAGCGGGAAAAGATTTCGCCGGAACAGCCATGCGACCTCCAGCGCATCGCCCTGCTCATTGATCTCGCAGGCGAGGTCAAAGCGGGCGGTGCCGGTAGAGCGCATCCGCAGTTGCAGGGAAAGCCCGGGAACCTCCACGTCCGGCACCGGATGATTTTGCAGGGCGAAGCGCACCTCGAACACCGGATTGTAGCCCGGTCCCGAAGCGTCGCCGACGGCGCGGGCCAGTTCGGCGAACGGCATCGCATTGGCAAACGCATCGACCGTGGCCAGATGGACGTCGTGCAGGCTGTTGGAAAATTTGCGCGCCGGATCGATCTGGCCGCGCAAGGGCACGATGCCCGAGCAGTAGCCCATCGTTTCGCGCACCGCTTGCTTGCCGCGGTTCGCGACCGGAGTGCCGACGACGATATCATCCGCGCCGGTCCACTTCGAAAGGGTGATTTGAAACACCGTTAGAAGCGTGCTGAAGAGCGTGGCCCCATTCCGGCGGGCAAGATCCCGCACCGCGCGGCCAAGCTCGGCCGGCACCTGCGAGACGCTGCGCTGCAAGGCGCCGGTCGCTGACTTCGACGCGGCGGGCGGACTCCACAATCGGGGCGCGTCCGCGAGATTGGCTCTCCAGTACTCCGACCGTTTCTCCAGCTCCACGGGATTCCAGTACGCGCGTTCCGCCGCTCCCCAGGCTGAGTAGGAAAGCGGCACCGACGGCAGCGCGGTGGTCACTCCCCTCACCCCTTGCAGGTAGGCGGTGAACAAATCCTGCACGAAAACCCCGAGCGTCCAGCCATCGGCGATGGCGTGATGAATGGCAAAAACCAGCACATGATCCTCCGCGGAGCGATGAAACACCTCTGCCCGATAGAGCGGGCCCTGCACCAGATCGAACGGTTTGTTAAAAATTTCCGCAGCCAATTCCTCGATGGCTTCAAGGTTATTCTGTGAGGCGGTTAGAGTGCGGAACAGCAGCGCCGGCTTGCCGGATTTCCGGATCATCTGCATCGGCTGGCCCTTGCCCGGGAGAAACGACAGCCGGAAAACCTCCTGCCGGTCCACCACCTTTTGGAGCGCGGCCTCACTTCCCTGCGGCGTCAGCAGCCCGCGGATGTGGATCATCGCGCAGATGTTGTTCGACACGTCCGCGGCGGGCACCGGCGAGGTTTCCCACAACTCGCGCTGGGGAAAGGTCAGCGGCTGGAGGCGGATTTCACCGCTCTCAAGCCACTGTTTGAGACGTGCTCGGTTGTCGTCGGACATGCGTCAACCTCGGGTTTGAAGTTCCAGTTCGGTGGCATCCGGGATTTCGTCGCCCAGCAACAGTCCGATCTGTTCATCCGATAGAGCTTCGAGGTCCACCTTGTCGGCGGACTCCGGTTCGACGGTGACCACGGGCGTGGCGGAAGCTCCGTCGGCCGCGCCGCCCATGTGCTCGGAGATGAGCATGGCGATCTGGCCGATGGTGCGGGCGCGCATCAGGCTCGCCGGAGGCAGGGCGACTCCGATCGCGCTTTCGATGGAGTTTTCGATTTCGACCGCCATCAGCGAGTCAAGGCCGAGGTCGGTTAGAGGCTGGTCGAGGCGCAGTCCTTCGGGCTTCACGCGGAGCACCGAGCCGACCACGTCGCGGACTGCGTGACCGATGACATCGATCCGTTCCGCGGCGGGAGCGGCTTCGATTTTCACCCGCCAGTCGCTCTTCGCGCCGTTGGATTCCGGACCTTCGATGCCGGCGGCGAAAATATTTTCCAACAGCGGGCTTTCCTGGCTGCCGCGGAATGATTGCCGCCACTTCGTCCAATCGACCCGCAGCGCCATCGCCTGGGTGGTGCCCGCGTTGAGGAAGGATTCCATCAGCACAACCACCTCGCCGGGTGTTAGTGGCGTCGTTCCCTGACGGGCGAGATACTCGGCGACGCGTTCGTTGCGGGCGACGTAGCCTTCGCCACCGAGCGCGCCCCAGTTGATCACGAGGGCCGCGAGGCCCTTCGACTGACGGTAGTAGGCGAGCGAATCGAGGAAGGCGTTGGCCGACGCATAGTTGGCCTGGGCGGAATTTCCGAAGATGCTCGAGACGGAGGAAAACATCACGAAGCAGTCCAGGTCCATGCCGAGCGTGCCTTGATGCAGGAGCCACGCGCCGTGCGCCTTCGCCGCCAGCACACTGCGCATGCGTTCGCGGTTGAGCACGGAAATCGGCGCGTCATCGATGACCATCGCGAGGTGGAACACGCCCTTGAGCGGATGTCCGGCGGCGGAAATTTCCGCGAGCACGCGCGTCACGTCTTCAGGGATTCCGGCATCGGCGAGCAGCACTTGGACGTTCACGCCGCGCGCTTGGAGTTTGACGAGGAATTCTTTGGCTTCTGGAGTGGAAGCGCCGCTGCGACTTGTTAGGACGAGATGTCTCGCACCACATTCGACCAGCCATTCGGCCAGCACCTTGCCAAAGCCGCCGAGGCCGCCGGTAATGAGGTAACAGCCGTCGGCCGTCACTTCGAAAGCGGGAGCCAGCGGTTCACCGCGTCGGGCGACGAACGGTTCCGGGAAGGAGACGATCACTTTTCCGGTGTGCTTGCCTTGCGCCATGTTGCGGAACGCCGAGTCGATCCGGCACGCCGGGAATGAGCGGAACGGCAACGGTTGCAGCGCGTTTTGATCCACCAGATCGGCGATGACTCCCAGCAGGTCGCGGGTTTGCGCCTCATCGCCGCTGAAGATGGCGTCCATCGCGACGACATGGAACGAGGCGTTCTTGCGCAGCGGCCAAAGCGGGATGCGCGAGTTTTGATAGATGTCGCGCTTGCCGATTTCGATAAAGCGGCCGAACTGCGCGAGGCAGGAAAGACCCATTGGAATCGCTTCGGCGGAAAGCGCGTTGAGCACCACATCCACGCCCTTGCCATCGGTGATTTCCATCACGTCCTCGGCAAAGTCGGCTCGGCGGGAGTCGATGACGTGTTTCACGCCGAGGACTTCCAGCAAAGCCCGCTTGGCGGGACTGCCGGCGCTGGCGATGACTTCCGCGCCAAGGTGATGGGCGATCTGGATGGCCGCCATGCCGACACCGCCGGCACCGGCGTGGATCAGGACGCGCTCGCCGGATTTCAGATTCGCGACGGTCTTGAGCGCATGCCAGGAGGTCATGAAAACCACCGGCAGCGTCGCCGCTTCCTCGAACGATAGGCCGTTAGGAATGAGTCGAACATCGCCGGCCCGCGCCATGGAGAAGGTCGCCAAGCCGAAAACCGCGAGACCGAAAACGCGGTCGCCGGGCTTCACGTGGGTGACACCTGCGCCGACGGTCTTGATCACGCCGGCCACTTCGTCACCGAAGACCCGCGCATCCGCGGTTTCCGCCGGATAGAGGGCGAGCGCCTTGAGGACATCGCGGAAATTCATGCCTGCGGCTTTCACCTCGATGACCACCTCGCCCTCGCCGCATTCCGGCAGGGCGAACGGGACGAGCTTGAGCGCGTCGAGCAAGCCGCGTTCACGGGATTCTAACCGCAGCGGCACGGTGCTTTCGAGAACCTGTTCGCGGGGCTGCAAGCCGCGGTTGATCCGACGGACGTAGCGGGCCTCGCCGCGGAAGGCGATTTCGCGCTCGGCGTCTTTCTGCTGAAGTTCGTCCCACACCATCGTCTCGTCGGCAGGGGAAGCCGTCGGCGGAAGATCGATGCCGCGGCAAGTAACATTCGGATATTCGTTGGCAATCACCCGCATCAGGCCAATGACCGCGCCTTGGCCAAGCGCCACGGTGTGGTTGCGCCCGACGGCCTGCGCCCCGCGGGTCACCAGGTCGATCCGCAACTTCGCCGCCGGGTTGATGGCGTTGAGCGTCTGGGCTAGGTGGAACAATCCATCCGTGCCTAACAATGCGGCGTCAAGGTGGTTTCCCGGCTCGGACTCGTCGAGACTCCAAGTGACGACGAAGCGCTCGGGAGTTTCGTCGGAGCAAGCGTCCAACAGAAGTTTCCAATCTTCGGGCGACTCCGAACGCAACGTGTAGTCGTCTCCGGTCGCTGCGAACGCAGCGCCACGACGGGCGATGCGGCAGCGGACTCCGCTGGAGCGAAGTCGCGAGGCAATTCGATCGCCCAAGCCGGATGAGTCGGCGAGCACCAGCCATGATTTTTCCGCAGGCGCTTCGATGATGGTGGCGGCGGCGACTTCCGGTTCGACCCAAGCCTTGCGGGCCATCAGGCCGATGAGGCTTTCCCCGCCTTGCGTGCGAACGAGTCCAGATAAGGATGCGGTTTCGCTGAAGCCGGTTTCGCGCAGCACGGTTTCCCATTGCAAACGCTCTAACAAAGGATGCAGCGGGCGCAGATCGCGGTCGGTGAAGCGCCACCAGCCGGGCGTTAGACCGAAGACCGCATTGAGCCACAAGTGGGGTGTCGCGACATCGACGAACATCAGGCTGCCGCCCGGGGCGAGCATTTCATGGATGTTGCGCAGGGCGTCGCGGACGTCGGTGACGGCGTGAATCACGTTGGTGCCGAGAATGATGTCGAACGATCCCTCTTCGAACTCCTGGGATGCGCCGGATTTTTCGAGGTCGAAAATTTTGAATTCCACCTCGGGAAACGCCGCGAGTTTTTGCCGCGCGGCGGGGAAGAAGGCCGGGGAAATATCGCTGAAGGTGTAGGAGTGCAGCCCTTGCTCGATGAGCGGCAGCACTTGCGACGCGAGTCCGCCGGTGCCGGCACCGATTTCCAAAATCCGCAATCCGCGGCCTTCGGGAAGCTGGCTGGCGACCTCCTCGACTGCGCGGCCGATGGCAGCGAGCCAGGGACTGGTAACGAGGCCGTCGCCGTAGAATTGGTCCAGCAACTCCGCGCCGCCGCCGGTGAAGAGGACCTGCACGGCGTCCTTTTCGCCGCGCATGATTGGACCGAGGTCGGCGGAGGTCGCGCCGCAGATGAGGGCTTCCGGCAAATGTCCGGGATATTTTCCGATGCTTTTGCTGAGCAGGCTGGAGGCTGAATCAGCGGAGGTTTGGAAGGCAGGCGTCGGCCGATAACCTCCGCCATCCTTGGTGAGCAGCTTTTCGTGGACGAGGTTGTCCGCCAGTTGTTCGAACGAGAGGCGGTTCGCTTCGGTCACTCCTAACGACTCGGCGGTGAATTTTCCGACCGCGCCCATGGCGCGGAGACCGCTCGCGACCTGGGCGGCGGTTAGTTCGTCGCCCGCCGCGTTCGCGCCGGAAAGACTGTCGCGTCCGCGCATGTCTAGGACTTCATCGAGTGCGAGCTGCGCGACTTCGTGCAGGCGGCTCAAAGCGACGGGCGCTTGGCTCGGCGTCGGCGTGTCGGAGACGGTCTTTTCCCAAGCGACATGATAGACAAGGTCGCGGCCCTTGCCGGTCTTGCCGGTCCGGCGACCGCCTTCCACGCTGATCGCGCGGAAGCCGTCAATGCGGACACACGGCTTGCCCGACTCATCGAACAGATCGATGCCACCCTCGACGAGTTCGTCATTCGCCACCTTCACGCCAGCGCGGACGAGGCTCGAAGCGCCGGGCGAGCGCAGGAACAGGATTCTTGCAAAACGGACCGGCAAGCGAAGCCCGGCGGTGCGTCCTTCGACGGTCGCGGCCCCTGCGGAAAAGATTTGCAGCGCACCGTCGAACAGCACCGGGTGCAATGGATACTCCCCCGCCCGAGTGGCAATCGCTTCGGATAGAGACACGCGTCCGGCAGATTTTCCGCCGCTGGCCGACAGTTCGCGGATGGGCCGGAATTCCTCGCCATAGCGCAGTCCGAGGTCGCTCATGTGACCGTAAAAAGTATCGAGTTCAACGGCATCCAGCGCGGATTTCTCCCAGGTGAAAGTGGCGAAGGACGACTCGGTCCTCTCGCCGCGCATCGAGCCAACGACATGGACGGACCACGATGCGCCGCTTTCAAAACGGCTCTGGATCGAGAACGTGCGTTCCGCGGGATCGAAGCTGAGCTCTAGCAGCAAGCCCGACGGCGGGTCCGGCAGGATCAGCGGCTTGCGGATTTCAAAATCCTCAACCACGAACGGCTTGCCCTCGAACAATTGGATGCCGGCTTCCAGCACCATTTCGACAAATCCCGCCGCGGGAAATACGATGAGATTCTCGACGCGGTGATCCTTGAGGAACGCCATGTGACGACCGTCGAGGCGGGTGATCCAGGTCGGCGTGGCCCGCGAGAGCCGGATATCTAACAATCCTTTGCCGCCCGGGGTAAGACGACCTTCGCGCATGTCGGCGGATTCGTTCCACCAGCGGCTCTTGTCCCAAGCGTAGGCAGGGAGATCGAGGAACCGTCGCGAGGGAGTGATGGCGGAAAAATCGAGAACGACACCTGCGAGGTGGAGGTCCATTGCGGTTTCCAACAGCGACTCGTGTTCGCGCTCACGCCGGGCGGAGGCGAGGATGGTCGCCTTGCCGGCGTCTTCCGCGAGGCATTCCTGAATGGACCGGACCAGCGCGGGGTGAGCGCCGATTTCCAACCACGCGTCGGCTCCGAAGCCCGCCATAGCAAGGATTGCCGGCGCGAATTCGACCGGCTGGCGCACGCCGCGCGACCAGTGGTCCGCATCGCAGGCCGCGCCATCGAGGCGTCCGCCGGTGACGGTGCTGAAAAACGGAATCGACTCCGCCTCGGGTGTTAGGTCACCCAGCGAGGCGAGCAGCGCATCGGCGGCGGGTTGCATCATCGCATGGTGGAAAGGGTGGCTGACTTGCAGAAAGCGGGCGAAAATCCCCTGCACTTCCAGTTCGGCGGCGATGGGTTCGAGCGAAGTCCTAAGTCCTGATAGAGTCAGCGAGCGTGGGCCGTTAAAAGCCGCGATGCTCACTTCCGGGTCATGGCGATCGATCACCGCCTGGGCTTCTTCCGGGCTCATGCCGACCGCCAGCATGGTGCCGCCGGCGACCGAGCATTGGTCCATGAAACGACCGCGATGCACGATGACCTTGGCCGCCTGGTCGAGTGTTAGAATACCAGCGACGCAGGCCGCTGCGATTTCACCGACGCTGTGGCCAACGACCGCCGCGGGTTGCACGCCCCACGATTTCCAGAGTTCGGCGAGCGCCATTTGCATGGCAAAGATTGCTGGCTGGGAAATTTCCGTGCGCTGCATCTGCGAGTCCTCCTCGGACTTCGCGAGTTCCTCCATCAGCGAGAACCTGGCCCACGGGCGCATGGCTTTTTCACAAGCTTCCATGGTGGTCCGGAACACCGGCTCATGGCGCATGAGCTCGCGGCCCATGCCATACCATTGCGGGCCCTGGCCGCTCATGACGAAGATCACGCGGACGGCCTGCTCCGGACGCGGGGTGAATGCCGTGCGCAATTTCGGGCCGGTGTTCTCCATCGAGAACGCGCCGAGTTCCTGCACCACTTCTGCCATCGAGCGCGCGGTGAGCGAAAGCCGGTGGGAGTGATGGTTGCGCCGCGCCCCTAACATGTAAGTGAGGTCGGCCAAGCTCGGCGAGGTACCGTTGAGTTTTGAATGGTCATCCAGCCACGCGCTTAAACGCCACGCTGAGGCTAACAGCGACTCCTCCGAACGGGCGGATAGCACGAGCGGCCACGCGCGGTCGGTGTCGGATACCGGCAGTGGCGTCGCCAGCTTGGGCGCTTCAGTTAGAATAACGTGGGCGTTGGCACCGCCGAAGCCGAACGAGTTCACGCCGGCCATCCTCAGGCCGTTGAGAGCGGGAAATATTTCGTTTTCCACCGCGACCCGCAGCTTCAGGCCATCGAAGTCGATGTTCGGATTGGGATTTTCAAAATGAAGGCTGGCAGGAATCCGCCCGTGCTTGAGGACCAGCGCGGCCTTGACCAGTCCGGCCACGCCCGAAGCGGTTTCCAGGTGGCCGAGGTTGGTCTTCACCGAGCCGATGACTAACGGCTCCACACGATCCGCGCACAATGCTTCTGCCAGCGCGTGGGCCTCGATCGGATCGCCCACCGCGGTGCCCGTGCCGTGTGCCTCGATGTAGCCGATGTGCGACGGGTCGATGCCCGCGTCCGCACAGGCGTCGCGGACCAGGCGGGCTTGGGCGTCTGGACTCGGGAGGGAAATTCCGTTCGTGTGACCGTCCTGATTGAGCGCGGAGCCGATGATCACCGCGTGGATCGGATCGCCGTCGGCGATGGCGTCCGAGAGACGTTTCATCAGGACCATGCCCGCGCCCTCGCCACGGACGAAGCCGTTCGCCGAGGCGTCGAACGCCTTGCACTTGCCCTCGGGCGACAGCATTCCCGCTTGGGAAAACCCGATGAAGCCATCCGGCGTAATCATCACGGTGACGCCACCGGCCATCGCCGTTTTGCAGCGTCCGCCGAGGATGTGCTCGCAAGCGACGTGCACCGCTGTTAGGGCTGACGAGCACGCGGTATCCATCGCGATGCTCGGTCCGCTCAAGTTCAGGCAGTAGGAAATCCGATTGGCCGCGATGCTGTGGGCGCTGCCGGTGGGCGTGTGCGCGCTGATGCCGGCGCGGTCGGTGGCGGTGTGCTGGAGGCCTTGGTAATCGTTGTGGGAAATTCCCACGAAGACCCCGATGTCCGTGCCATTTTCAAAATCCAAAACGACGCCCGCATCCTCGATCGCTTCCCACGCGGTTTCTAGCAGCAACCGTTGCTGCGGATCGATGTAAGGAGCCTCGCGCGGCGAAATGCCGAAAAATTGCGGATCGAACTGGTCGATGCCCTCCACGAATCCGCCGCGTTTCGCAACGGTCTTGCCGACCAAGCCTGGCTCCGCATCGTAAAACCGCTCCACATTCCAGCGGTCCGCCGGGACATCCGAAACGGCCTCGCGGCCCTCGACCAGCAATTTCCAAAACGACTCCGTGTCATTCACGCCTCCTGGAAAGCGACAGCCGATGCCGATAATGGCAATCCCTTCCCTGCTCCTTTCCTGTTGATTGGCTTGCGACGATTGCGAAGGCGACGGGGTAGAGTTAGAGAGGCCGGACATATGGAATGGATCGAATCTACGGGCCGACGCAGGTGCCGGGCTGGGCGGAATGTAACTTTGCGAAGGACCGAGGCGAGACTTTTTGGAGACGGGAAATGAGGTGGTTTGCAACCCGCCCGCCCTATTTCGTGCCAGCTTCGTTGAAGTCAAATTCTTTTAGAAATGAATCGCCATGAGAGTCCGATGTGCCGCTCGTCATCGCCCGCTTCCCTCTGCGAAGCAAAAGGAAGCGGGGAGCGACTGGCTTCGGCGGAATCTCGACTCAACCGGGTCTTCCCGTAGGAAAAATGGCTCCTGCCGTCGGCCCCCCGACCTAAAGCAACTGCCATCCAGACCGTTATCTTCGTGGCTTTGACCAATAAATGCAATGGGGAGAAACCCCACCGTTAGACCAGATGCACTTTTGAGATAATGTTTGATAAAGCGACTTGCCAGCTTACTAAACTTCCTCATGTGCGGAATTGCGGGTGTGATGGATCTTGCCGGAAGGCGCGCGGTCCCCGAGGGAGTGGTGGAAAAGATGGCCAGGGCGCTGATCCACCGCGGGCCGGATGAGGAAGGATTTCTCCATCGACCGGGATTGGCGCTGGCGTCGCGACGGCTCGCGATTGTGGGCTTGGCGGACGGGCGGCAACCGGTGTGCAACGAGGACCAGAGCGTCTTCGCGGTCTTCAATGGCGAACTGTTCGACCACCCGGAAGTGCGTGCTGACCTCGTCGCACGCGGCCATCGGCTGCACACCCACTGCGATACGGAAATCATTCCGCACGTGTGGGAGGAGTCGCATGAAAAAATGTTCGAGCGGCTGCGCGGGCAATTCGCCATCGCCCTCTACGATGTGAAACGCCATCAGTTGAACCTGGGCCGTGACCGCTTTGGAATCAGTCCGCTATACTGGACCCGCCAGGGCGACTGGCTGTTGTTCGCCTCGGAAATTAAAGGCCTGCTCGCCTCCGGCATGGTCTCGCCCAAGGCCGACCTCCGCGGCATCGACCACATGTTCACCTTCTCCGCGATGCCCGGGCCCGTGACTTGTTTCGAAGGGGTGCAATTGCTTACACCGGGACATTATTTGCAAATTACGCCGGCGAATGAAGGCACCGCCGAACCGGTGGTCGCCGAGCGAACCTATTGGAAGATGGACTTCCCTAACCAAGGCGACGAGGACCCCGGTCCCGATCCCCGCAAGCTGGTGGATGAGTTCGAGGACCTGCTGCTCAAGGCGGTGGAAAAGCGGCTGCGCGCCGACGTGCCGGTGGGCGCTTATCTATCAGGCGGACTGGATTCGAGCATGATTGTGGCCATGGCCTGCAAGCTCAAGGGCCCCGCCATCAACACCTACACCGTCCGCGTGGACGATCCCGCGCTGGATGAACTCAGCGGTGCCAATCAATCCGCCAAGCATATCGGCACCCAGCCGCCCATTGTTCAGGACTTCCGCGCGGGCGATGCGCTGGAAATGTATCCGCAGTTGATCCAAGCCGCCGAGTCGCCGGTCATCGACACCTCGTGCGCGGCCTTGCTAATGCTGGCCAAGCGCGTGCATGGCTGCGGCCAGAAGGTCGTGCTAACAGGCGAAGGGGCCGATGAGTGGCTCGCCGGTTATCCGTGGTATAAGATTGCGAAAATCATGAGCGCCATGGACACGGTCCCGGGCCTGCGGTTAAGCAATATTGCCCGCCGCGCATATCTCCGCGTCAGCAGAGTTCCCCAATACTCTCGGGGCTTCCGCGATACGTTGGAAGCTGCCGTCGGCGGGCCGAATGCGTGGATCGATTCCTACGGCGTGCTCGCGCTTTCCAAGCTCAGGCTGTATGCGGAGCCGTTGCAAAAAGTCCGCGATTCCGCCAATCCGTGGGCCGGACTCGGCATCGATCTGGAACGGGCGAAACACTGGGATCCGCTCAATCGCGGACTCTGGGTCGGAGCGCGGGTGACACTTGCGGGTCATTTGCTCCAGGCCAAGGGCGACCGCGTGGCGATGCATTCGTCGGTGGAAGCACGCTATCCGTTTCTCGATGAGGACGTTTTCGATTTCACAGCGAAACTTCACCCACGCTGGAAATTGAATGGATTTCGCGACAAGCACCTGCTGCGCTTGGTCGCCGAGCGTTGGCTGCCGAAGGAAATCGCGCGCCGGCACAAGGTCATTTTCCGCGCGCCGTTGGACAGCTTCCACATCGATCCTCAACCGAAGTTCGTCGGCGAGCTGCTGAGCGAGGAATCGCTAAAACGGACCGGCTACTTCGATGTCGCAGCGGTGCAGCACTGGCGCACGGCGTTCCGTCAGATGCGTGTCGGCTCGCTGCCCCGGCTGTCGATGGAAATGGGCCTGGCTGCGGTGGTCGCCACCCAGCTCTGGCATCATACGTTCATCGACGGCACGCTGGCCGACCTGCCGATGTGGACGCCGCCGCAAATATAGGTCGGCATCGCCCGGAGTGCTTTTCCTAAGGGGCATGGACGTCTCGTCCATGCGAAGGGAGGAGACCTCCCTTCCCCCTATTTCCCCATCCGGCAGAGCCGAATCAGCCACGGCGCGACCTGAACGTCGCGCACTCCGGGGCCGGATGTCTCGGATCGCATTTGCACCCCTCCCGGAAGCCGTGTAGGTAGCGCGGCATGTGGGAAACGCTTCTATCCAGCGAAATGTGGGGTGGCATGGGCACCGGGGCCGCGTGGATCGTCACCATCAGCCTCATGCTGGCCGGGGCGGTTGGCTGCGTGCTGCCGGTTTTGCCCGGGCATTTGATCATTTTCATCGCAGCCATCGCCCACCGCTTAATGCTCGGGGAGGACTCGGGATTGCGCTGGTGGTCCTTCGTCATCCTGCTGGTGCTGATGGCAATTTCCCAAACCGCCGAAATGCTCAGCGGAGCCGCCGGCTCCAAATGGTTTGGCGGCACCCGCTGGGGCGCGGCCGGCGCCTTGATCGGCACGGTCGTGGGGCTGTTTTTCCTGCCGTTCGGCCTGCTGCTAGGTCCCCTGATCGGCGCGTTTGTGGGTGAAATCGCCTTCGCGAAAAAGGACGCGCGGCCGGCCGCCATTTCCGGCGTGGGCTCCGTCGTCGGCACGCTCGCGGGGATGGGATTCAAGATCGTCGTCGGAGTGCTGATGATCGGCTGGTTTTTCCTGGATGTGTTTTTGATCGGGAAATAGCGGCGAGTGACGGCGAGGATTGAGATTGAATCGAGGTCGAAATTTTATAGAGAGATGGTATGAAAATTGAAGTTGAACAGGAATCGGACGGTCGCTGGATCGCTGAAGCACCGGAGATCCCAGGCGGCTTGGCGTATGGGAACTCGAAAGAGGAGGCGATTTCCAAGGTCGAGACGCTGGTTCTCAGAATCCTCGCGGATCGTTTGGAAAATGGCGAACCCGCACCGGAACTGGACAAGGTCTTCACGGTGGCGGCATGAGCCAGTGGGGGTCACGCAAGGCGCGTTCGGTGTTCCGGGCGCTCGTAAAAATCGGTTGGTCACCGAAACGTGCGGCACGAGGGTCGCACCAAGTTTTAGAAAAAGCCGGGCACCCGGATTTCGTATTCGCGTTTCACGATGGCGAGGAAATCGGGCCGAGAATGCTGGCGCGGATCGCCAAGCATACGGGCCTTTCTCCTGAGGATCTTTAGGCTTTGCACGACTCTTAAGCGCCGTTTTTGATTGGACAACAGCCGCGGGCGGGGCAGCTTCCCCCCGCCGCTCCCCAGACGGTCGCAGTTTCCGCGCAAGCGGGAGGTGAGGAAAGTCCGGACACCACAGGGCAACGCGCCTCATGAAAATGAGGGACGGGTAACGCGAGGAACCCGGACGGATCAGTGCAGCAGAAAGATACCGCCGATGGGCCGCAAGGTCACAGGCAAGGGTGAAATGGTGGAGTAAGAGCCCACCGCGAATCCGGGTAACCGGACGGCACGGCAAACCCCGCGTGGTGCAAGACAGAACAGGGGAAGGGCTGCCCGCCCGTTTCAGCCCCGGGTATTAGTCGCATCCTGCGCAAGCAGGGCGCTTCGCTTCGGCGGAGTGAGAGAAATGGCCGTCCAGCCTCGCAAGGGGTGGACAGAATCCGGCTTACAGGGGGGCGGCACTCCCCTTTTCCGTAGGAGAAATGATCAGCTCCGAGGTGCGTCAGCGAAGCCGAAAACCCGTCGCACCGCAGCCATTTGGTCGGTAAGAATTCCCGCCTCGTCGCGGACTGTTAGCGGCTCCTCCACGGCCATTTCGCCAGCGAAGTCCTGCCCGTGCTGGCAGGCGAAGAGCGTGAAAAGCGCCGGCAACGTCTCGCGTGGAATCACCTCCCGCATTCGAGCCACCGCCAGTCCCGCCGCCTCGATACCATCCAATGCACGCCGATTCTGCGGTGCCGGAAAGCACAGCACGAACCAGCCGCCGTGATCCAAGTGAGCCACCGCAGCCTTCGCATAATCGCCCACGTCGCCGCGCAATTCGAAGCGCGCGTGAGCTTTTTGAGAATCCAGCGGCAAAACGCCCGACCCCGGCGGGAAATAAGGAGGACTCCCTGTGACTAGCGGAAATTTCCGTCCCAACGAAAGCTTCCGCAGATCCCCATTAGAACACTCCACCCGGTCGCGGATGCCATTTGCGTCGAGGTTCGTTTGCAGCAGCCGGTAGCTGATTTCCTGAGCCTCCACGCATGTCAGCCGGGCCTGCCGCCCCATGCCCCACAAGGTCAGCAGGCCGACCGTGCCGATGCCGGTGCCCAGATCCAGATGCTCTGCAACCGGCGGTGAAACTTGGAGCGCATACCACGCGGTGAGCACGTCGTCGATGGAATGCCGGTGCCCGCCTTTTCGCTGCGCGATCATCCACCCCGCCGGAGCGCCGGAGTCGTCGTGCCAAGGTTTTCGGTCGGCTAGGCCGTTGGAACCCGTCAGCGCGTCGAGCGTGATTCGTTCGCCGAGCTCGGCTTCGAGGCAGTCACGTTCGTGGTGCCAGCGGCTCATGCCGGCGGGTGGCGCCACGATTGGAAACGGCTGGGAAATCATCAAGGCCCCGATTGTCCGCGGCGGAGGACCCATGGGAAAGCGCGAAATCCGCAGTAAGTCCGGCCGCTGGCCGAAGGTCGGAGTCAGGGGTCAGGTTCCGCCTTCATTAACGGTCGCTTGGCATATCAGCGCAGGTATTTTACGGCCCGACGGTGCAGGACGATCCGGCGCATCGAGAAAGTTCGGCATTTACCGAGGCAGGATCCACGACCGCATCCCGATGATAAGAAGTCCGCACCGCGCCTCTATCTGGAAAATTTCAACTGCGACTCCGCTCTTGAATCCTCCCGCGCACGCTTGAAACTCCCGCCCATGGCCGAGCCCGACCTTTTTTCATCCTTCGCCAGTCCGGGGGAGCGGATTCTGAAGTTGCGTTCGGTGTTAGACCATCACAACCGGCTCTATTACAACAAGGCCGCGCCGGAAATCGCCGACGCGGAGTATGACCGGTTGTTTCGTGAGTTGGAAAACCTGGAAACGGCACATCCCGAGTTCCACGACCCGAACTCCCCCACTCTGCGCGTCGGCGGCGATCCCATCGAGGGCTTCCAACAGATCCAGCACCCGGTGCCGATGCTCAGCATCGATGATGTATTCGAGCTCACCCATGAAGCAGTCGAGCAGTTGACGGATGCGGAAGTGAAAAGGGTCGGTGGAATTCGATCCGCAGAACACGAGTTGCGCATCTTCTATTCCCGCCTTCAAACGAGCCTGAAGCGCGAGCACATCGCGGTCACCGTCGAGCCGAAGATCGATGGCGCGGCAGTATCCCTTCTCTACCGTGACGGAAAACTCGCCTACGCCGCCACCCGCGGCGACGGCAGCACCGGCGACGACGTGACCCACAACGTCCGGACGATCCGCAACATCCCGCTGGAATTGAAATTTCAGGGCACCGACGAAACCATTCCCGCCATTGACTTGGAAGCCATCCTTCCTTATTTACCAAGCCATGAACGGAATCACTCAGGACAAACCTCTCGCGGAACGTCTCCGCCAAGCCCGGAAGAAAGCCTCGGAGAAAAGCTCCAAACTGAACTCTCGCGAAGTGATGGATCAAATCTTCAAGAACGGATCCGACAGGAAGCCAAATCCATTCTTGAATGGGGAATGGAAACTGGTCGGATCATCGATCCAGACCGAATATTTGAGCTCGTCAAAGAGTGGAAAGAACTAGGCGGGCAGTCGGAACACACGGTTTTTTACGTCAAAGATCTCGACCGGGTCGTCAAATTCACGATACCGCCAAATTTCGGAGCCCAAGGGAGTCGTGCCTATTTGAGGAATATCACCTCCTCAAATTATCTTTTCGAGGATGATATCCAATTTCACGGCATTGTCCAAATCGAGGCTGGACCGATCTTCGTGGTTTCTCAGCCGTATGTGCATGGTGTCGAGCCTTCCATTCAGGAGGTAAGTGACTGGTTTACCGCCAATGGCTATCGCTCCTCGGGCTACAATCGTTGGCGTGACGATAGGAATGGTGTCGAAATCGCGGATGCGCATGTCGGCAATCTCATTAAAACCGAAGACGGAGAACTCGTCCCAATCGACCTCCAAGTCCTTTCGATGGGGACCATCCCCTCTTCAGCCCCGATGGCCGATCCCCAATCGCCAATCGCCCTCCTCGAAGTCCGCGGGGAAATTTTCATGCCGAACGAGGCTTTCGCCGCGCTGAACGCGGAGCGGGACGAGGCGGGGCTGCCGACCTTCGCCAACCCGCGGAACTCTGCGGCGGGGACGCTCAAGTTGCTCGACCCGAAGCTCGTCGCGAAGCGACCGCTGGCGTTTCTCGCGCACGGACTGGGCGCTTACGATGGCCCGCCGCTGGAAACCGAGCATGATTTCCACGAGCTGTTGGGCAATCTCGGCATTCCCCAAAACCTGCCGATTCTAAACGCGAACAATCTCGACGAGCTGCTGGAAACCGTGGCCCGGATCAACCTCGAGCGTCATGACCTTGGCTACGGCACCGACGGCGCAGTCATCAAGGTTCTCGACCGGGCCGAGCGGGAAATCCTTGGCTTCACATCCCGCGCGCCGCGTTGGGCGGCGGCTTACAAATTCCTGCCGGAACAAAAGGAAACCACGCTCACCAACATCCTGATCCAAGTGGGCCGCACCGGAGTCCTAACACCCGTGGCCGAGCTAACACCCGTGCTCATTTCCGGTTCCACGGTCGCCCGTGCCACGCTGCACAATCAGGACGAGATCACCAAGAAAGACATCCGCCTCGGAGCTACCGTGCTCATCGAGAAAGCGGGTGAAATCATCCCGGCCATCGTCAAGGTGCTTCGCCATGTCGAAGGCGCGGTGCCGTTTTCCCTCTACGACAGCGTCGGCGGGAAATGCCCGTCATGCGCCGGTCCGATCTCGCAGGAGGAGGGGTTTGTCGCGTGGCGTTGCACGAATTTCGAATGCCCGGCCCAAGCCGTCACCCGCATCAGGCACTTCGCCGGGCGCAAGGCGCTCGATCTCGACGGACTCGGTGAAATCGTCGCGGAGGCACTGGTCCGCCACGGACACTGCGCGACGCCGCCGGATCTTTTCCGCCTAACTGAAGACACCTTGGCGAATCTGAATCTCGGCACCGATGAGTCTCCGCGCCGGTTCGGCGAGAAGAATGCCGCCAAGGTTCTGGCGGCCCTCGAAGCCGCGAAGTCCAAACCACTTCACCGCTGGCTCTTCGCGATGGGCATCCGGCAGTTAGGCGAGTCGGCGGCCAGGGAACTTTCGCGATTGCACCGCAGCATCACCGAAATCGCCAGCTCCGAGATCCTGGCGGAACTGCTCCGAGACACCCGCGCTACGGCGAAAAAGCAGAACGACTTCCTCGCGAACTACTCCATCACGGGCGATGTCGGCCCGGCTGTCGCCGAGACGATCATCACGTTTTTTCAGTCGGACGCCGGCCAGCATGTCATCTCCCGGCTGACAGAGTTAGGCATCGATCCGGTTTCCGAAAACTATCTGCCCATCGCCGCCGCAGCCGATCGATCAGCTCTGCCGCTGGCCGGAAAGATCTTCGTCATCACCGGCACGCTGAGCCTGGAACGCGACGCGATGAAGGAGCTGATCGAAAGCAAAGGCGGCAAGGTGAGCGGTTCGGTCTCCGCGAAGACCCACTACGTCCTCGCCGGCGAAGGCGGCGGCTCGAAGCGCGACAAGGCGGAGAAACTCGGAATCACGATCCTCGACGAAGAGCAGTTGCGCGCATTGATCGGTTAGAGGCTGCGCGCCTTCATCCGAGGTGAATTTCTCGGACTGCTCCGACATGTCGGAGCTTTCACACCGGCCGACATGTCGGCCCGGGGAAAGCGGGGACATGTCCCCGCAGTCCGATATCAACCCGCGTCGCCAGCAACTGCGCGCTGCCGTCCGGTCAGATCCGATTGTCCGGATTGGCTTCTCCTGTGTTTTTCCAAAATCATGGAGACAACACCGAAGATGAGGATGGCGACGACAACGCCGTAGAACACAAAGATCGTGTCCTTGCCCGCGGTGAATCCGTAGTTGTGGAGGCCGGTGTTGAGGAAATTCACGTGCCACCACGAGAAGGTCACGACGGCCCCGGTGAAGACGGCGGCGAGGTGCAGGCCCCACTCGCGGATGTAGCCGCCGAGGCGGGCGTGGAGGATGGCGAGGGTCCAGAGGACGATGAGCAGCGCGCCGTTTTCCTTGGGATCCCAGCCCCAGAAGCGACCCCAAGAGTCGTTGGCCCAGATGCCGCCGAGGACGGTGCCGATCAGCGAGAGAAACAGCGTTAGACAGATCACGCCGTAAACCGCGCGGGTGAAGGCGCGGCGGATTTCCTTGTCGCCATTGTCGAGCCCGAGTCCGCGCATGAGCAGATAGATGAAGGCGATGAACGCGGCCAGCAGTCCGGCGGAGTAGCCGAGGGTGATGGTTAGAACGTGGGTGGTGAGCCAGTAGTTGGAATCCAGAACTGCCACCAGCGGGTCCATGTAGTCCTTGGCATCGCCGAGCTCGAAGCGGCGGGAGAGGATAAGCAAGAAGGTGCCGATGATGGGCGCGATGCCGAGGGCGAACCGGCGGCGGGTCATCCACTCGATTAGCAGCGAAATGAGAACCACGGTGGTGGCGATGAAGATGATGGTGTCGTAAAGATTCCCCACAGGCGGGCGCTGCATGATCGTGCAGCGATTAATAATCGCGATCACACAAAATACGAGTCCAATACCGGTGCTTCCTAAGGTGATCCACGATAAAACTTTTGCCGCTAACCCTCTGCCCAACGTCCACATCGCCAAAGCCGTT
>JANMSI010000164.1:0-23477 GCA_031389115.1 Akkermansiaceae bacterium | reverse complement strand
GGTTTCGTCCTTCAAATGCGGACCGACTTCACAGACATCAGTTTCCCCGTCGGGACAGGGTCGCCCAAGGACAGCGATCGGAAAATGAGCGGCAACGGCTGGAATCTAACATGGAACTATCCGGACGTGCTGGCGGTGCCTTCGATTGGAATGGAGATGCCGAAGCTGCTGAATGCCGGTCCGGTGGCGTCGCGGATTGCGTTTTTCGCGCCGGTGTCGCTGGTGTTTTTCGTGACGGTGTTATTGCTGGTCGGCGGACTTAGAGGGGTACCATTGCATCCGATGCATGTGTTTTTTATATCGGCCGGCTTCTTTGCCTTTCACCTGCTGTTCGCCTATCTGGTAGATTTGGTTCCATTGTATCCCAGCTTTGCAATCGCGACCGTGACCTCGTTGATTCTGGTGTGCGGATATCTGAAAGCCGTCGGCGGCAACACTCTGCTGAAGGTCGCCCTGCCCGCACAACTGGCCTATCTGGTCCTCTTCAGCGCGTCGTTCTTCTTCGACGGGCTGACCGGCATCACGCTAACCATCTGCGGGATTTCCACGCTCGCCCTGCTGATGGCGCTCACGGCGAAGGTGGAATGGCGGACCCAATTCGTAAAACGCGGGAAAAGCATTCCCGCAGAAGTCTGATAGATCCGTGAATCCTCGCCGGGGGATTACTTCGCGGCGAGGTATTTCAGGACGTCCTCCGCTTGCTTGTCGGTGGCGGCGCTGAAATCGCTCCAGACAAGTTTGGCGTCCTTGAAGAGAAACGCTTGGCGCTTTGCAAAGCCCATTGTTTTGGGCACTCCGAAGGCATCGACGACTTTTCCATCACTATCGGCAAGCAGCTCGAACGGGAGTTTGTATTTGTCCTTGAAGGCTTTTTGCGACTCCACCTTGTCCATGCTGACGCCGTAGATCTTCACGCCCTTATCGGTGAGGGCGGCGAATGAATCGCGGAGACTGCAAGCCTGTTTCGTGCAGCCTGGCGTGTCGGCCTTCGGATAGAAATAGACCAGCGTGTAACCCGTTGCTCCCGCTTCGGCCAGTTTCACGACCTTGCCATCCTGGTTTTTTTGCTCCACGGCAGGCAGCGCTGCTCCCGCGGCCAGTGGTTCGGCGATTGCGCCGCTGGCAAAGACGGCGGAGGAGACGGCGGTGAGGATTTGGGCGATGCTTTTCATTTCGCGGTAGCTTACACCGGATTCTGAAATGGCAACCGCGATTTGCCTAGGCGCGGCTTAACCGGCGAGGGAAATTGTGTCTTGAACCCACAGCCCGGTTGCAACCATGATGTCGCCAGTCCATGCCGAAACCCGGAGCCGAGCAAGAAATCATCTATGAGGGTATCCCAGCCTCACCGGGAATCGCCATCGCTCCGGTGCATGTGATCGCCCGAGGATTTTCCGCCCCCGAAGTTTATGAGATCGCGGAATCCGAGGTGGAACGGGAGCAGGAGCGCTTCCGCCAAGCGCTGGATATCACCAAACGGCAGCTAACCGACCTGCAAAGCCGCCTGGAGGATCTATCAGGCGATAAGGAAAGCGGGATCTTCGAGGCGCACGTGATGATCCTCGAAGATCGCGCGGTGGTGGACAAGGTGCAGCTCGCCATCGCGCGCAGACAGCAGAATGCCGAGTATGCCTTCTATGCGATCATGCAGAATTTCCTGGAGGCGATGCGCCGCATTCCCGATCCCTATCTGCGGGAGCGCACGGCGGATATCGAGGACGTCGCCCAGCGGGTTTTGAGAAATTTCACGGTGGAAGGTGACACCCGTCCGCCAGGCCCGGAGGATCAGCACGTGCTGGTGGCCTACGACCTGGCACCGTCGGACACCGCCTCGATGAACCGCCGGCATGTGTTAGGATTTGCGACTGAGCAAGGGAGTGTGAATTCCCACACCGCGATTCTCGCCCGTGCGTTCGGGATTCCCGCAGTGGTCGGCTTGGACGGTGCTGTGATCGATATCATCGCGCTCACTCCTTCGATTCTCGATGGCTATACCGGCAAACTGATCCTCTATCCGACTGCGGAAACGCTTGAGCGCTATCGGAGCCTGACCCTGGCGAAGGAAAAAGTCCGCAGCTCGCTGGATGCGATGCGCGAGGCGGCCACCGAGACCGTGGATGGACGACCGCTAACCGTTTCCGCCAATATCGAACTCGTCGATGAGCTGGCGCTCGTGAAGCGCAGCGGTGCGAAGGGCATCGGACTCTATCGGACCGAATTTCTGTTGCTCAACGGCGAGGAAATGCCGGACGAGCTTCACCAAGCTGAGGTGTATTCACGAGTTGCCCGCGAGATGGCGCCGCACGCTGTCATCATCCGCACACTCGATGCCGGAGGCGACAAGCTGCCGGTCGAGCCGCTAACCGATCCGGAGCCCAACCCGTTCCTCGGCTGGCGGGGGATTCGCGTTTCCCTCGCGCGTCCCGCGATGTTCCGGGAGCAAATCCGGGCGGTGCTGCGGGCCAGCGCCTTGGGAAAAGTCGCGCTGATGTTCCCCATGATCTCGGGACTCTCGGAAGTCCGGCGGAGCAAGGACATGGTCCGCCGCTGCATGGATGAGTTGGAGGCGGAAGGGATTCCTTATGATCGGGAGCTGCCGGTGGGCATCATGATTGAGGTGCCGGCCGCGGCAATTTGCGCTGACATCCTCGCGCCGGAAGTGGACTTTTTCTCCATCGGCACCAACGATTTGATCCAATACACGGTCGCTGCGGACCGCGTGAATCCCCACGTCGCGGAACTCTATCGGCCCACCCACCCGGCCGTCATCCGCCTGATCAAACGCACCATCGACGCCGCCACCGACAATGGCATTTGGACCGGAATCTGTGGTGAAATGGCCGGAGACATCCGTCTAACACCCTTGCTGCTCGGCCTGGGGGTCGAGGAACTTTCAGTCGGTCCGCAACAGGTCCCGCGGGTCGGCCAGGCGATTCGCTCGCTGAGCTATGCGGAATGCGCCGCCATGGCTGAAGAGGCGCTCCGCCACACCCGCAGCCAAGGCATTCTGGATCTTTCGATGGCGATCGCCCGCAAGCATTACGGTGATTTGCTAGATTGAGCAGGCTGCGGATTTCGGATGCTGAGACTACCGGGTTGGCAGTATGCAGATGAATGGAATCGTGTAAAATGCCGGCATGACCCCAGACCTCAAACTAACTGTCCGCCGCGCGGGTGACCGTGGCCATGCGAACCACGGCTGGCTCGAGAGTTGGCATACGTTCTCCTTCGCCGACTATTACGATCCCGCCCACATGGGCTTCCGCTCGTTGCGCGTGATCAATGACGACCAAGTCGCCGCAGGTGGCGGATTTCCAACCCATCCTCACCGCGACATGGAAATTTTTTCCTATCTGCTAGCAGGCAGCCTGGCCCACAAAGACTCAATGGGTAACAGCCGGGTTCTGAAACCGGGGGAAATCCAAATGATGCGTGCCGGCACCGGCGTCGAGCACTCCGAGTTTAACCCATCCACCACCGAGCCTGCTCATTTGCTGCAAATCTGGATCACGCCGGACACCCGCGGCCTGCCGCCTGCCTACACCGAATGGATCCCCGCACCCGGCCATGAAAATGATGTGAAGACCTTGGTGATTTCCCAGGACGGGCGCGAAGGCTCGGCAAGCATCGCCCAGGATGCCTCGATCTATCTGCTGAAACTCCGCCAGGAAATCACCACCCGGCACGAACTTCTTGCAGGCCGCGGACTTTGGCTCCATGTCGCCAAGGGAGCTGTTAGCGTGAATGACCTCGTTCTAACCGCTGGTGACGCCGTCTCGCTCGAAGAGCCCGGTGAAATCGACATAACTGCCGCCGGTGACGCCGCGGAGGCGATTCTCTTTGACCTCAGGTAAATCTGGCTAACCTCTCCAGCACTCAATCCAAATAAACCATGAAAATCAAATACCTCGCACTTACGCTCACTGCCTTGACCCTCATTTCTTGCGAAAATCCTGCCGATAAAACCACCGACGCGAAAATCTCCGCCGCCGTGGAAAAAGCGGGGGCGACTGCCGCAGATGGCACCAAGTATGTGTTCACTCCGGCTTCGGAGATTAACTTCGTCGGCTCGAAAGTGACCGGCAGTCATCAGGGCGGTTTCAAGGCGTTCACCGGCTATTTCACCGTGAAGGATGGCGTTCCTGTCGGAACGGATCATAAGGTCGTCATCGATATGAAATCAACATTGGCCGATGATGCGAAGCTGACCAGCCATTTGAAGAGCCCGGATTTTTTCGACGTGGATAAATTCCCTCAATCCACGTTTGACGTCACCAGCATCGCGAAAAACTCAGGTGCTGCCTACACGGTTTCCGGGAATTTCACGCTCCACGGCCAAACTAAAAACATCAGCTTTCCGGCGACTGTTAGTCAGAGCGGCGACATGGTGAAGATTGATGCGAAGTTCGACATCAACCGCAAGGATTTCGGCATCGTGTATGCCGGCAAAGCCGACGATCTCATTCGCGACGAAGTGGTGATCGAGCTGAAACTCCAGGCTAAGCCCGAGGTCTAACTTATTCGTAGAATCTATCATGTCAGATCCACTTTTCCAACCTCTCCGAGCGGGAGCCTTCACGCTGCCGAACCGCATGGTGATGGCACCGCTCACCCGCTGCCGCGCGTCGGCCGGGCGCGTTCCCAATGCGCTGATGGCTGAATACTACGTCCAGCGTAGTTCCTTCGGCATGATTCTTTCCGAAGCCACATCCATCACTCCGCAAGGGGTTGGTTATCCGAATACACCCGGAATCTGGTCCGAGGCGCAGATTGAGGGATGGAAGCTGGTCACCCGTGCCGTGCACGAGGCGTGCGGTCAGATCCTCCTTCAACTTTGGCATGTCGGCAGGGTATCCGATCCGGTCTATCTGGATGGCGCTCTGCCGGTGGCGCCCAGCGCCATTGCCCCCGCCGGACATGTTAGTCTCATCCGGCCATTGAAGGATTTCGTCACGCCGCGGGCGCTGGGCTTCGAGGAAATCCCCGGCATCGTCGCTGACTATCGGCTTGCGGCGCGGAATGCGAAGACCGCCGGTTTCGATGGCGTCGAGATTCACGGTGCTAACGGTTATTTGATCGACCAGTTCCTCCAGGATTCCTCGAACAAGCGGACCGACGAGTATGGCGGATCGCTTGAGAACCGCGCGCGACTTCTGTTGGAAGTCACCGACGCCGTCATCTCGGTGTGGGGTGCGGACCGGGTGGGTGTCCACCTTGCGCCCCGGGGTGATGCCCATGGAGTCGGAGATTCCGACATTTCCTCAGTCTTCCATCATGCTGCCCGAGAACTTGGAAAACGAAAAATCGCGTTTCTCTGCGCCCGCGAGTCCTACGATCAGCCGGCGCTCGGTCCCTCGCTCAAGCAGGCCTTCGGCGGCGTTTACATCGCTAACGAAAACTTCACTGCGGAAGCCGCGCGCGACGCGATCCGAACCGGCACCGCCGACGCGGTGGCCTTTGGCAAATCCGCGATTGCCAATCCTGACCTCGTGGATCGGTTCCGAACCGGAGCGCCGCTCAATCCGCCCGAGCCGTCCACCTTCTATGCAGACGGTCCGGCCGGCTACACCGACTACCCATTCCTCGAAACCGCATCCGTCTAACTGTATGAGCACACCACGCATCCTCGTCCTCGGCGGCAGCCTCCGCCTCGAATCCTACAACCAGAAACTCGCCACCCTCGCCGCCGCGGCAGCACGCGAGGCCGGTGCGGAAGTCACTCTCATTTCGCTGAGGGATTTCCGCATGCCGATCTTCGATGAGGATCTAGAAGCGGCGGAAGGCATGCCGGACACCGCGCGGAAATTGAAAAAGCTGTTTGCGGAAAACGAAGGCCTGATCATCGCCTCGCCGGAATATAACAGCACCATCACCGCCGCGCTTAAGAATGCGATCGACTGGGTTTCACGCGCCACCGAGCCGGGTGAAAAGCCATTGTCCGTCCTGAGCGGGAAATCGGCCGCCATTCTATCGGCATCGCCCGGCGGCTACGGCGGATCACGCAGCCTGGCCCAGCTGCGGCCGTTTTTGGAGAATATCCAGATCACGGTCATGCCCGATCAAGTCTCGATTCCCAAAGCCCACGAGGCATTCGATGCAGACGGAAACCTAACAAATCCCGCCCAGGCGGAAGCGGTTAGGGCGCTGGCGGTGAGTTTGGTGAAAAAGCTCGGCTGATCGGTTCCCCGAATGAAAACTCATAGCAAAACCATCGGCTATCTTCTGTGGATCATCGGCTTCACCGGAGCCCATCGGTTCTACTATGGCAAGCCTATCAGCGGGACGATCTGGTTTTTCACTGCCGGTTTGTTAGGTGTGGGCTGGCTCATCGACTTGTTCTTGATTCCCGGGATGGACCGGCGGGCGGACACGCGCTTCACCGCGGGCCGTTACGACTACTCGGTCGCGTGGATTCTCCAAACGTTTCTCGGCGTGTTCGGCCTCCATCGGTTTTATCTTGGGAAAATCGGGACTGGACTAATCTGGCTTCTAACCGGCGGCTTGTTTCTGATGGGCTGGCTCTACGATTTCTGCACGCTCAACGATCAGGTGGACGAGCGGAACCGTTAGGGGGCATGGACGTTTCGTCCATGCGAAGGGACGAGACGTCCCTTCCCCATATTTGCGAGCATGTCCAACACCGCCGCCGGATCGTCGGCGATCAAGTCCGCCCCGGCGGCGACCAGGCGGTCCCGGTCATGGAAACCCCAGGTCGCGGCGATGGCGCGCATCCCGGCATTGCTCGCGGTTTCAAGATCCATGGTCGAGTCGCCGATGATCAGGCAGTCCTTGGGAACTCGTTCGAGAATCCTGGAAATTTCAAGCGCTCCCGCCGGATCGGGCTTGTGGGGGATGCCGTCCCGCTGGCCTAACACGGCGGAAAATCGGATCGCCGGGAAGACTGCCGCGACGATGGTTTCGGTAAACGAGTGGGGCTTGTTAGAAAGTACGGCGAGAGGATGGCCGCTTGCTTGCAGGGATTCCAGCATGGCGGTGATTCCCGCGTAGGCGATCGTGCCACGTCGCCAGCCGACGTCGTAGGCGGATTTGAACGCCTCCTCCAGCGTGACGAGCAGAGCCTCGTCCGCCGCCGCCGGGGCCGCACGTTGGACCAGGATTCGCGCGCCATTACCGATGAATCCTCTGATCACTGACAGCGGATGACTCGGCAGGTTAGCGGCCGTTAGGGCTTGATTCAAGGATTCGGCAATTCCACTCAGCGAGTCCACCAGGGTGCCATCCAAATCGAAAATCAAACCGTGTTTCACTCCGCGAATCTGACCGGGCCGGGCGGGCGGGGAAAGCGGTTAGAATCCGATCAGGCTGACCAGTTCGTTGTCGCTGAAATCATCCAGCTGGTCCACTGCGGCGATCAGGATTTCGGTTTCCGCGATGTCTTGAATGACGACCGCCTGAGGTGAATCCAAAAACGCGGTTTGCTCGCCACGTGGATGACTGACTGAAATCAGCGCGAACGCGATCGCGGCGGTCGAGGCTGCGAGTCCGGCCAGCGGAACCGGAGACAGCAACCGGCTCCACCAAGGCCGGGCTTCCCCCGCAAGCCTCGCGGCGCGGACCGTGTCATCGGCAAATCGAGAACCCGCAGTCACCGGCGGGGTCTGGTCTAGCAGCTTCCAGACGGCGTCGGATTCCCAGGAGTCGTCGGAAGGAGGGGAGTTGCGATTCATGATGGAGCAAAGTTCGATGCCGGGGAAAACCCAATGCTGCGGGAAAAGTTGCGTTTCTTCATTCGGAGGTTGTGAAATTTTCAGACGCCGCGCTTGTCGCCCCACAGTCGGATATGAAGGCGATCGCAGAACCGGAATCCCCGGTCGCGGCAGGTCTCCGCGAGCCATCCCGCCAGCCGATCCAGTTCCGCGCAGGTGCGGCCTTCCGGCATGAGCAGCACCCGCTGGCGCGGCAACCCATGAGCCGCACACAGCCTCTCGATTTCCTCAAGATCTTCCGCCGCAGCCACCACGAACTTGAACCACGACTTCGGTGATCCGGCGAAAAAATGAAGTGCGTCCGCGTGCAACCGCAGCGACTCGGGCATCGCGGCATTAGACAGTTTCGGTGACACGTTGAACTGGTTCACCGCCTCATGAAATGCGGGCGAGGGGATGCGGGTGCCATTGGTTTCCACTTCGAACTGATGGTCCGGCTGCCGCGCGCGGATGCACCCGATCATTTCGAGGAACGCCGCTTCCTGCAGTAACGGCTCGCCGCCGGTGATCACGGTCCGCAGACAGTTGAATGTTAGAATGCTTGCCGCAGCGTCCATCGGATTGATTTCGAACGTCACGTCCGCCTTGCGGTGCTTCACATATCCCGGCAGCGCGTCCTTCTCGTGCGGCCATGGAGTCCCTTCAAAGTTCCAGGTGTGATCCGTGTCGCACCACACGCAGTGGAGATTGCAGCGGGAAGCCCTGATGAAAACCGCAGGCGCGCCGACGCTCACGCCTTCGCCTTGGATCGTGTGGAAAATTTCCGGGCCATCGCCGAGTTTCGCGAGTTTCATGGACGGCCCTAGGAAGCACGGATGAACGCGGATGGACATTGATTTTTCCGCAGAGTAAATCTTCGCCCCATGAGCATTATTACCGGCCGGGGAGATTCAGGTGACACCGATCTATTGTTCGGCAAACGCATCGCGAAAACCTCGCTGCGCATCGAAGCGCTGGGAAACGTGGACGAACTCAACGCTGCCCTCGGTCTTGCCCGCGCCGCCTCGCATCATGCGGGACGGATCGAGCTGATCGACCGGCTCCAAGCGCTGCTGGTCGGGCTGATGGGGCAGCTCGCCTACCTGCCAGTGGACGAATCCCGCTATGTCGAGAAAAACTACGCCGCGATCACCGCCGGCGATCTAGATTGGATCGTCGCGGAGGCCCATCGCTACGAAGCGCAGGGCATCAAATTCACCGGCTGGGCCAGGCCGGGCGCGGAGGGCTCGCTCACGCGGGCCGGTCTTGACTATTCCCGCGCCGTCGCCCGCCGGGCCGAACGCAGCGTGCTCGCCCTCCATGAATCTGGGGAACCAGTCCCTGAAGTGGCGCGGTTATTTTTCAATCGCCTCTCCGATTTGCTGTGGATTCTGGCCCGCGTCGACAAACCTGAATGAGCCGGGGGAGTGCTGTGACCCCGACTACGATCTATCAAGCTACGGCCCAAGGAATTGCTGAATAAGTTGAGTCGCCGCGTCATCGCATCCTTTGGACGCGTCATCCCCGCCTGCATTTGTCGCAACGACCACAGCGCTGTTTCGTTCAGGTGCCAGCCAAACCACCACGTAAAACATGGTGTTTGAACCATTGTGCATCAGGGCGCGTCCTTTTGCCCAACCTCGGTTGAGCACGATCCATCCGAGCGCATAATTGTCGCCGACGGGCGTGTGCAGCTTCTTGAACGATTCGGCTTTGAGCAATTTGCTTTCGCCGCGTTCGCCGGCCATGTGGAACGCGGCATATTTTGCCAGATCGGTCAAAGTGCAGTGCACCGCGCCCGCGGGAGCGATGGCTGTCGGGTTATCGGCATGAGGACCGGGCGGAACCGGTTTTAGGCCGAAAAAAATCCCTTTTCGCGCATGGCCCCAAGGTTGATCGACTTTGTTTAAGGATGCAGGCGCGCCAAATCCGGCGGAAGTCATTTCCAGCGGTTGGAACAACATTGCCTGCATTAATTCTTCCCAGGTTTTACCACTGGCTCTTTCTAACATTACTCCCGCGATGGAGTAACCTTGGTTGGAATAAATATATTTCGATCCCGCTTTCGCTTCCGGTTTGCGCTCCAGAAGCCCTTGAACAAAGGCCATTCGCTGTTCCGGCGGAGTGCCTTTTGCGGTCAGGGCTTTGCGCCATAAGTCAGACGGGGCATCGCCCGGCGCGCCGCCACGATGCGACAAGAGCTGTTCCAGCGTGGCATCCAGATAATCTGCGTGAATCTGATTTTTCATTTCCGGAAAGGCATCGCCGATAGTTTTGGTCCATGGGATTTTTCCTTGTTCCACCAACATGGCGGCGATGGTGGCGGTCATCGATTTCGTGACTGAGCCGATGTGAAACTTGTCATTGGCCCAAACTTTCTCCTCGCTGCCTTGTTTGCGAATTCCAACTGCGTTCGTCCCGACGATTTTTCCATCCACGACTACCGCGGCGGCAAGTGCCGGTAACTTGTGTCTGACGCGAACGGATTCGAGCGATTTGGAGATCGTGTCGGCGTAATCAACCGGCGGTGTTTCAGTGTCGTCTCCTCGAACCAGCACCGGCGTGCCGAGTGAGGTCAGCACCGTGCCAATGAACATGAGTTTGGTCATTTGGTTTTTGATGATTGGCATTTCTTACAGAACGATTTCCCGCTGATCGAGCAGTGATTTTGACTCCCGTCTCACGCATGTTCAAACAGTTCTAAAAAGGGATTGCCAACGGCGGATCGAGTTCCTAGCGTCCCGCCCTCCAAGGGCAGGTGTCAGAGTGGTCGAATGAGCACGCTTGGAAAGCGTGTGTGGCAGCAATGTCACCGAGGGTTCGAATCCCTCCCTGTCCGCCAGCGTATTTCCGCAGTCCTTAAAGGTGTGGAACTTACGGGGTATCAAAGGTTAGCATAAGGGTCATGTCACCCCGGACTGTAACACTTGCCCCCAAATTCACGATGCCCCGCCAACAAGGCTTGCTGCAACGCGGCTCCCGCTGGTATTCCAACATCAAGGTTCCTTTGGACCTTTGCGAAGCTCTCGGGAAAACTCAGATTCGCGAATCCCTCGCGACATCTGACTATCGGGAGGCTTGCCGGAAAATCGCTTATGAGAAAGCGCGGTGGGTGGCTTGCTTCGATGCCGAAAGGCGAAAGCTAGCCCGTCACCTTTCACCTCCGATCCGTGCGGAGAAGCGTCTTCTGACGGTGCTCACGAAACAGGAGTCCTTTGAACTTGCCGCCCGCTACCTTGCTTCCCACGAAGGGGAGATGAGGGAATGGATGGGAAATGAAGGGCGGTTCCTTGATCGAAATGAGCGCGGCGAAGTTCTCTCCAATTTGGGGTGCGATGAGCATCACTTCGCAGGGGGGGACGAACTCGGCCCGGTTCACGATGGGACGGATGAGCTGAAGGGGTTTTTCGAGAAGGAGGGGATAGATTGCGCGGTTAGTAGCCCCGCCTTCCGCTCCTTGCGCCCGCTAATCTTTGAAGCCCATCTGGAGTATCTGAGCCGCTCGCAAGACATCGTCGCTGGCAGGGCGGTTACGGAACATAATAACCTATTTAAAGGAGTCCATTCCCACTCGCCGGCGTCGGAAAATTCACAAGGATACACAGTAAATGACCTGATTCAGAACAAGGAGAAAGCGAACCGGGACTTGAACAGGAGTTCAAAGTCTTTGATTGCTTTCAGCCACGGCGCGAGGCTTTTGCGGGAGGGATTGGGAGGAAACAAACTGCTTTCTTCCATCACACGCGAGGACATGGACGGGGTTTTCGCCATTATGCGGCAAATCCCCTTGAACGCGGCTCAGCGATATAAAGGGATGACTTTTGCTCAGGCCATCCAAGCGGCGAAAGACAGGAACGATTGCATGAAGCCCGCCCAAAACACCAACTGGGCTACCTACACCCAAATCCTAGCAGCCTTCAGGCTAGCGGCTGAAGACAAGCTCATTTACGACAATCCGGCTGCGAACCGGCGTTACAGGGAAATGTTCAAAAAGGTGAGGGGGAAGCTTCGCGAACAATTCACAGTTGATGAGCTTAACAAGCTATTCCGCGCTCCGCTCTACACCGGCTGCGAAGGCGACCAAAGGGGCTACGCGAAGCCCGGCGACAACCTCTCTCGCCGAGGCCGTTTCTGGGTGCCCTTGCTCGCGCTCTATCACGGCATGAGGAATAATGAAGCCTGCCAAATTTACACCGAAGATGTGAAGATGGAGGGGGGCATTCACTACATTGCGATTCGGCAAGAGTTGGAAGACGGCACTGCTTCTGAGAAAAAATTAAAAACGGAGCAGAGCACGAGAAATGTCCCAATACATCCTGAGCTTATCCGAATTGGTTTCCTTAAATTCGTCGGTGCACGGCGGCGGGATACGAAATCGCCTCGTTTATTTCCTGAACTCACTTCGGGGCACAATGGGTATTTTTCGGATGCGTTTTCCAAGTGGTTCGCTCGTTTTGTGAAAGCGACACTAGGCGACCATTGCAAAGTTACCCTGCATGGCTTCAGGCATCAATTCAGGGATGCTACGCGGGTAGCCCGCCTTCCGGATGAAAGTGTCGGCAGGCTAGCGGGGTGGGAGC
The DNA here is from genome assembly GCA_031389115.1 of Akkermansiaceae bacterium. Taxonomy (GTDB): domain Bacteria; phylum Verrucomicrobiota; class Verrucomicrobiia; order Verrucomicrobiales; family Akkermansiaceae; genus Luteolibacter. The sequence goes on along the minus strand of JANMSI010000164.1, from coordinate 11,191 downwards.
ATGGCAAAGGCCCGTCGGGTCTCTTGATGCACTGCTACGGCAAAGGACCGGAATACCTCCGCATTTTGGCGGAAGACCTCGCCAAGGTAGAGTATCCCGGCCTTGATCTAACGCACCTTTACGGCGCTTCTCCTTCCAACCCCTAGCCCTCTGCGATTGGCCAGAGAAAATAGCCAAGATGTTGATTTTCAGCATTGCACCCTATCAAGTGATTCGATAGAACGTGTGTGCTGGCAGTGATGCCAGACGGAGCTTGATAACTCTGCGTAAACCGGCGGGACGTGTGCCGAAAACACGTCGCTTCCTAAGCCATGCAAATGGCCGGGAGGCGGCGGATATGTCCAAAGCTTCGGCTTAAAGCCCGTCGCGGTTGTGTTTACGCAGCTTATCAACTCTCCGGCCACCCGCTCGGATTTTCCGGGCGTGGTGGAGGAAAGTTTCCCCTCTTTGAACACATGGACAATTCTGACAATCCCGAAGCACCTGCCGCCAAGTCTGACCAATTTTGCCAGTGGCTCGTTGAAACCAAGGAAGAGGATCAATGGTGGCTGTGCCTTGATGGCGTCGTGGAACAAGTCCCGTTGTCCCTTTTGGAAATCGAAGGACGCCTAGAAGCTGTCAAACACACACAGGCGCTGCTTTTGCACGTATCTAAGGCAAACACGCAGGACCGTGTTTGGAGCAAGATCCCATCGTATCCCGGTCAAACGACACCTACCGCATTTCCCACTCCTCTTGTATCTTCAGAACCGCCCTCCAACGAAAGCGCTGAAGAGGAATCGTCTCCTTCTTCATCCCATTTAGAGAGGCGCGCTTTCAAAGGAGAAAGGACTTTCGTTTTGCCGGTGATTTTATTGTTGGTTGCGGTGGTGATTCTCTGGAATTTCTGGTTGCCGATCCTTTATATTACGGGATTTTTTGGAACATGGATTCTGGTTGCTTACTTAGGCATCCGCTCCAAGAAAAGTGAAATCGCGTCTATCGGTGGAGGCCTCATCTTGGGAACTTTGGTGTGGCTAATGCTACACAAAGTTTTCGGAGCGAGCGAAGCCAAATATACAGGACGCGAATTCGAGCCTGCTACTTACACCGGACATTTCGAGCCTGCTCCTGCTTATAGCCCTCCAGAGGTAAACCCAAGAAGCAAAACAGAATTGTTAGCCCTCTTTGATGAATTGCAGGCCTTCCGAGACTCGCCTGACTTTCACGAATATGGTTTTTCGCGACTTGGGAAAATCAATTGGATGGATCGCTTAAAACAGCTTCAAGAGTGGGAGGCGAAAGCCCAAGACAGCGAGTCTTACGCGGCAGCGTCTCTGGAGACGCTCGGAATGAACTATTTGCGGAGTAAGGGCCAGGAGACAGACTTCTCACGGCTCAACCGCGAGAGCATGGAAGAACATCTTGGGGCACCCCAACTAGTAACAGAACGCAGGCACTCCGATTTTGAAAAGATTCTCTCAGGCACGGATGAGACAGTCATTGGAAACATTTCGGTGATTAATCTCGGGGACTTGATAGCTGAAACAATGGGCGAGCGCATAAACTGGATGCTGTCAGAACGTGTTTTGATCGATTCGAAATTATTGGATGCAAGGTTGGTAAATTTTGATGATGGTTATCTCTATTACGTTACCCCTGATTCCGAAGGACGCTTAATCCCCTTTGCGCTCCGCCGCACCCCTGACATTGAAGAAAAGAGGGTGAAAGGATACGCCACGCAGCGCGAGAGGTATGAAGCTCTGATTCGAGGCGACGCCGCAAGCGTTGATCCTTTGAAAAAGGGATACCTTCTTGTGACGAGCAGAGTCACAAATTTCGATTTCTCCAAGGAGAAGAAAATTCTTAACGACTATCACAAGGCCACTCACGGCAAGCTGGCTGAATTGGGCTTTGAAATCTGCTGTGTGAGAGTAATCGTGTTGGATTGAAACTATGCAAACGGCTCAGAGATTTGCGGCATCCCGTCTAGGCAAGAAGCTTTTCCCGGACCTCAACCCCGGAGAACGAAGTTCTTGATTCTTCAAGCTCAGCGGGGAATATCTCAGCACATGGAGCGCCCGAACGCGTTTTGAACACAAGTTCAAGACACACTATAGACAGAAGTCGTGCCGACGAAAGCGCCCTATTCCGCTGTATTTATCATTTCTATTTTTCGAATCCTTGAATTCTTCTCCTTTTTCTCTGAAAACACAGTTTCTCCCCGAAGATGCGGGAGAGGACAAGATTGATTTGGAGATTGGGGACTGGTGTATTTACGGAATTGATCCGAACGATGAAAGTGTTCATGCGTTCAAACGTTACATGAGTTCCCCCCCTCCGGGGCAGGAGGATTTTGCATGGGCTAATGGAAAAACTCCTCCGGTTTACGGTTCCTTTTTCTGTAGGCCGACGATGAAGGGGCCTGATCGAAACAAGCTTTTGGTTCGCAAGCAGGGAGTGATTGATTCGGCAAATGATCGTCGCCTTGAAGCTCCGCTTTGCGCGGGCTATTGCCTGTTTTACGAAAGCGCGACTCGCTTTCCATTCACGGGAGAAACCTATCATCGGGCGAAACTCAGGCTGTCCCTCAATTTGCAGAGATTCATTCGACATCAACCGCTTAAACGTGGCCCTAGCAAGCCATGGTCTTACCATCTCGCAAGGCAAATTACGGATCCCTCAGTTCACGGCGATGAATTCTCCTTTGATGGGCAGGATAACTGGCTCCCAATGGGGGATGTATGGGAGCGGTTCAGCAAAAGAAATCACTTGGCCAAGTATCTCAGCCTTGTAACGGATCGGGTGGACTCTGAAATTACCCGCGCCTGTAAATTTGTCTCGGGTCTGGATAGGGTCAAAGCGGATGAACCCGATACGTGCCAATGGGACTGCGAACAACAAACCTATCACCTTAGCACCGTTGAAACGCTGTGGGAATTCCCCTCAGAGAATCCTATCGGTGATGTGTTGGAAATCGGTGCCAAACTTATGCATCTCACGAAAGCGGGAGGGACGGCAAAAATCAGCCAATTTGACTTTATGGAAACGGGGCGAGTTTTGAATTCACCATGTTTCAGTATTCCCATTGCGGCAGGGGTTAGACTGAAGCTCTACGCCAAGACCAATAAACGAATCCGCTTTGAAATCGTTCAATCCGGTTTGAGAAAGCACAAGTCTGACTTATTGAAAGAAGCCGGGATCTCCGTTGAAAGTGGGATTCGTTCATGGGAAAAAATTCCCGTCGTGTTGAAGGCCCTTCGTGAGAGAGCTGCAAAGCACATGAATCGACTGATGGATGAGCTGAGAAAGTCGAAAGGGACAAAGGGGCCGTCCTATTCAGTGGCAAAGATACTGGCCGAAGTGGCGGCGTCCGTTCCTCCGACCATCTTTAAGGAGGAAAGGCTCGCCCAGATCCAAACTCTCCTGATTTGGCTATGCTACTACAAAGGCTATCGAGGAACGCTCAAGAGGGGTCCTTATGCGAAGGCTCTGGCAACGCTAGCAGGGAGGGGAGTTCTGAAATTTGATCGCTCCCGACAGTTTTATGTCCTTGCTGACTCTTATGCGAAGGCCGCCGATGCCTTAGCCCACGGCACGGGTGAGCCACTTTTGAATATCTTCGGCACGGATCAATACATGCTTACCCCAGACAAGAAGTGGGTTATTCGAATTCGGGAATAGCGTCATTTTTTTTGGAGCGTCTCTGAACGTGTGTTCAGAAGTCTTCTCGTCTTCGAATAGCATTTTCGAGCAAAGTTTCAGACTTTCGTGTTGCGTTCACATATAAACGGTCGTATATCTGTGCACATGACTGGACGTTTTGTGGCATATTACCGGGTTTCCACCGTCAAACAGGGGCAAAGCGGTCTCGGCTTGGAGGCTCAAAAGTCAGCCGTTGAAAAATATCTCAACGGAGGAAACTGGGACTTGATTGGGGAGTTCGTAGAAGTGGAAAGCGGCAAACGCAAAAACCGGCCACAGCTCAACGCGGCACTTGCCCTTTGCAAAAAGCAGAAAGCCACGCTGGTGATCGCCAAACTAGACCGCCTTGCCCGTAATCTCCATTTCATCTCTGGTCTGATGGAGGCGCGTATTGAGTTCCTTGCCGTGGACAATCCAACGGCGAACCGCCTTACCGTTCAAATTCTAGCAGCGGTGGCGGAAGAAGAAGCCCGCGCCATTTCCTCCCGGACGAAAGCGGCTCTTGCAAGTGCCAAAGCGCGGGGCGTAGTCCTTGGAAAGCACGGTTCAAAGTTGGGCAAAGAGAATCACGACAAAGCGATGAAGACCGCCAATGGCATGAAGGCTCCGATTGCACAACTCAGAGCGGAAGGCATCACCGCAGTTCGCGAGATCGCCATTGCGTTGAATGATCGCGGTATCTCCACTCCGCAAGGCAAGAAGTGGCACAGCACCTCCGTGCATCGCCTTTTAAAGAGGTTGGAGAAATCCATTTGAGCGCATTTCCCCGTTTCGAGTTGCCTCAATGGCTTGAGGCAGTGGCCCTCATCTGCTAGCATGATTCCTCGCCGATTCGGTCTCACGAAGATTTGAACACGCGTTCACCTCTTTGAAATTCCGCAGAGGAAGGAAAAATCTCAAAATCAGCATTTAATGCCTACGCCAATCTATCAAACAACCGCCGTTTCCCTGAAAAGGAAGGTTCCAGTCCCGAAAAAGAAAATGGTGAGCGTCGTAGTGGAGACGCCGCCACCAGCGAAGCCCGAAAAGGGTAAGGGAAGACCATGCCTATTGACGAGCGAACTTGAAGCCAAGCTTCTGAGTGCGATTGAAGGCGGGCTACCTCTCAAGCAATCCGCGATGCTGGCGGGCGTCTGTTATGAGACCTTAAACCGATGGCGTAAAAGGGGAGAGATAGAGGGCGCGCCCCCCGAATTTAGACATTTTTGCCAGGCACTTCAACGTTCGGAAGCAATCGCGATGCAGCGTCTTGTCTCTCAAGTTTCGAAAGCTGGCAATACGGACTGGAGAGCGGCTGCATGGATACTCGAAAGACGACACCCTAACGAATTTGGGAAAATTGAACGCGTAGAATCGAGAGGGGATAGCGCTTGGCCGAAATCCATGAGTGAATCCGAAGGAGGGATGGAGTTGATGAAGCGCTTTCAGAGCCAAGACGAATTCAAGTCCATTTTCCAGAAGCTCATGCAGACCCTTCAAGAGGTGAAGATGCAAAGAACAGAAAATGAAAACTGGCAAAGTAGGTAAAAGCTATCCCAAAACCTCTTTCATGAGGATTACGAATGATGGGAGAGTGCTGCCGCTGATAGCACTCGCGTGCCTTTTTTGTCCACGCGTATGGCATCGTCAAAGTGTCGAGAGAACCGTTTCCCATGATTTCCTACTTCCATCAGCTTCAAAGACATCAACCAAAAGATGGTGGTAGGGAGAGGTGCTGAGAGTTTTGAAAACGTCAGAATTGTTTCCATCCCAATGCGAGGGAGGCAGACCTCTACCAGTTCTTCTCTCGCGCTCGACGAAAGATTCCAAACAGTATCTTGGATCTCCATAAAGAACTCTAATTAAAAGTTTATCGCGCGAGGCACTTAAAGGGGAAGGGGAGGGGATCGCGCCACTCGGAAGAGACATTACCACCCCGGCCGATTTGCTCTCTCTTAGTCTCCTGCCGAGTTCCTTGACGAGCAAATCGGGGTTGCCGCGATTGAAAAAAGCATCCCATTCGATACGGAGATTTAGCTCGTCAACGCCGTCTTTTGGGTGTTGATCCACTTCCAAATGCAGCCAGCCCTTTGATTCAAGGTATTTGCAGAAACTCGATTTTCCAACGCCGGATGGGCCTGTGATAATGAGCGGCTTTGGGATGTGCTTCATTTGTTGAATGTGAAATCGAGATTTTGGAGATCCACTACCGTTTCAAGGAAACTTGTCGGGAATGAACTCTTCCGTGGTCCGTCGGTCTCAATCGTATTGGCGTGGATAGAACCGGTCCATCATTTCCCGCTCGTCCTCCCATAATGCAAGCATCCAACCGTGCTTTTCCCACCATGTTGTTAGCGACCAGTAAACCATTTCGTCCAATGGACGCAAGGCCATGAAAGGGGTTTCTTGGTCATCGTCAAAGAGCGATTGAAGAAAAATCGAGGCTTGATCGAATCGTCTCACGAGAAAGAAAGTCGCCGAATCATCAACAATTGGGAAATTACGATTCCGCAGCCATTGCTGGACCCCTTCCTCGCATTCTTGACGGCAGGCCTTTTGCGCTTCCATCCATGCCGAGCTAAAATCGTTCTCTGCCGATTCCTTCGGCGGGTCTGGAAATGGTAGCGTAACGTGCGGGCGCACCACTTTCACGCATTCATCCATTTCGAGAGTTGCTGTGAGAATGGCTGGCACACCTTCCATGTTCGACATCGGCTCATCATTCCACCGCGTCATCAATTGGGGCATACCAGAAACATCAATTTTATCCGAAGGTGGTCAAGTGAATAGTGGTCCTTAGCCCATCAGGTCAGCACCCTCAAGAAACATGAGTGGATTGGGCGGGTATCGCCTTTTTCATAGGCATTTCAAGCCCCCTCCTCGAAAATTGCTTGCGCTGTCACACTGGTCTGTCACCCTTTTGCCGATTCTTGCTGCTTAACTCATTGATTTTCAGAGTGTGTTTGATCGTTTCGGTCTGTCCCTCCCTGTCCGCCAGTGATTTCATAACGGTTTTCTCAGAGGATGTGACAACGGCCTGGCAACGCTGCCCACTAAAACACGGCAGGGAGAGTCAAGGCATCATCCGCACCAGGTGGAATGACTGGTCGAGGGCCTTGTGATGGGTGCCGGTGCGCTCGATTGGAACTTCCGGATGGGGGGTTTTCATGGTGCGGTAGCAGCGGTCGTTGGCGTATTTCCTCGGCATGCGGTGGCGGACGGCGGAACTTACCCTTGATTATCGCTGCCGAAAATCTCTTTGGCGTAGTTCTCGCGAAGGAACTGGAGATCGGCGCGATCTTTTTCGCGGTGGGTCTTTTCCTTCATCCGGTAGAGCAGGCGGGGGGAGGCGAAAGGGATCGGGACACCATCGATCTCGCGAATGACCTGATCTTTCGAGGCTTCCTCGTAACCGATGCCGCCGGCGGAGGCCATGAGGTCCACGCAAATTTCATCGCCGACACGGACGACGGTGTATTTCGCGATCTCGCCGGGTCCGAGTTCGAGGACGGCTTTATCCGGAAGGGATTCGAGGGCTTTATAGACCTTGGCCTCGTTTTCGGGATCGGTGGCGACGATTAGATCAAGGTCCATGGTTTCCCTAGCGTATCCTGCGCCGCGAATCGCGAAACCGCCGACGACGATATAGTCCGTTCCCAAAGCGTTGAGTATCCGGCAGAGATCCGCGAGGTCCTGCGGGGTGGGAGCGCGGGAAACTAGCTCTTCTTCACCCGGGTATTCGACTTCATCCATAAATTAGCTTCTTGGTGGCTTTTGAACCGAAAAATTCCCTTCGGCATGAATCTCACCGGAAGAGACTTCTGCCATTCGGCCGCACGCTGAATGGTGAAGGTCTTCGTGCAAAGGGGATTGGGAGGACGTCTGCGACCGACTGTCTTGCCGACGGGATCGTCGATATTGATGACGCTGACCTGTTTCATTGAATCCAGATTAGCTCGGGCTGCATCGATAGGAAGCTTTGAAAATCGTGCTCTCGCCGCCCGGCTGAGACAGCCGGGACACATTTTCTCAGGCTTCGATGCCGTGCTTCGCGCGGAGGCGCTCGATCTCCTCGGACAGCGCGCCCCAGCGGGAGTAGCTGATTTCTAACGACTTTGCCAGCTTGTCCACGGCGTTGGTGACTTCGCGGAGTTTGCCCGGGTTGTTAGTGACCGCATCGCTGGAGAGTTGCTGGGTGAGTGTCGATTGTGCGGCTTCGAGTTCGGCGATTTTGGCTTCGAGCTCGGTGAACTCGGTTTCCAGGGGTTTGAGGACCTTGGAGCGGATTTCGCGCTGCTCGGCTTCGACCCGGCGCTGCTCCTTACGGTTGACGCCGGGGACGGACTGGCGGGACGAACCGTTAGTAGCGGCCGGGGCCAGCGAGGAGAGCTTGGGCATGCCTTTTTTCGCGGCTTCGTCCTCGGCGGATTTTTCCAGGTAGTAAGTGATGTTCCCGGCGTAGAGCACGGGTTGCTCGCCGGGGCGAAACTCGAGGGTTTTGCTGACCAGCGCGTCGAGGAAGTTCCGGTTGTGGGAAACGATCATCACGCTGCCGGGGTAGTCGATGAGTGCGCGCTGGAGGACGTCCTGCGATTGCATGTCGAGGTGGTTCGTCGGCTCGTCGAGAATCAGAAAATTCGCGGGGCGCAGGAGCATGCAGACGAGGGCGACGCGCGAGCGTTCGCCGCCGGAGAGCACGCCGATTTTCTTGAAGACATCGTCACCGCGGAACAGGAAGCAGCCTAGCAGGTTCCGCGCGTGGGGCATGGACTCGCGCGACGCGGCGGCTTCGACCGTTTCGAGAACGGATAGATTCGGGTCGAGCTCGTCCGCGTGGTTCTGGGAGAAGAACGAGGTGGCGACTTTGTGGCCGAAGTTGTGGGTGCCGGCGTCTGGTTCCTCCTGGCCGGTGATGAGGCGGCAGAAGGTGGATTTGCCCGCGCCGTTAGGGCCAACGATGGCGAATTTCTCGCCCTTGTTGATCTCGAAATCGAAGCCGCTGAAGACGTTGAGCGATCCGTAACTTTTCGCGACGCCTTCAAGTTTCGCCACCGTATGGCCGGAGTTCGGCGGCGGCGGGAATTTGAAATTCATCACCGCGTCGTCCTGCTCGGGAGCCGGGATGCGCTCGACCTTGGCTAACAATTTGATGCGGGATTGCACCAGCGTCGCCTTGTTAGCAGACGCCCGGAAGCGGTCGATGAAGCGCTGCGTCTCGGCGATTTCCCGCTGCTGGGCGGTGTATTGCTTAAGGCGGATTTCCTTGCGCAGCACCGACTCGCGCTCGAAGTAGGAAAAATTTCCCGCATACTCCTCGGCCCGGCCGTGGGAGAAGGCGATGGTGCGCGTGCAGAGCGTGTCGAGCAACGCGCGGTCGTGGGAAATGAGCAGGATCGCGCCGGGGTAGTTGATCAAATATTGCTCGACCCAGATCTGGGTGCCGATGTCGAGGTGGTTCGTCGGCTCGTCGAGCAGCAGGACTTCCGGCTCCTGAAGAAACAGTTTCGCCATGGCGATCCGCATTTGCCAGCCGCCGGAGAACTCCGAGCAGTCGCGGGTGAAATCCTTGCTTTGAAAACCGAGGCCCTTCAACACCGACTCGATCCGCGGCTTCATCCGCGCCGGATCGGTCGCGTCCAGCAGCAGCTCCAGCTCGCCGATTTCCTCCAACAGATCGCCGTACGGCGACGATCGAGGATCGAGCTTGGTGAGTTCGTTAGATAGCCGTTCGATCTTCTCGCTCAGCGCCATCGTCTCGCCGAACGCGGACTCGGTTTCCTGCCACAAACTGCGGCCTTTCACGTGAATCCCTTCCTGCGGGAGGTAGCCAATGCGCGTGCCCTTGGGGGCATGGATCGCGCCGGCGGTCGGCCTGATGAGTCCGGCCACGCATTTCATCAGCGTCGATTTCCCCGCGCCGTTGTGACCGGCGAAGGCGATGCGCTCGCGCGGCTGCACGGAAAACGCGAGGTCGTTGAAAAGGACGCGCGCGCCGAATTCGACGCGGAGTGACTGGACGGAAATCATCGGGCGCGGAAGATGCATTTCCCCGCGATCCGGTCAAGCACGGCGGCTGCGCCGAGCGTGAACGTCACCGCCACCGCCCCGCCCGCCGCGCGCCGGACGACGCGATTTTCCAGGCCAGCTCGCACCCGTCCCCGACGCGCTGTGTTAGAGTGCGCGGGAGTCCTTGATGGAAGAGCCGCAGGACAACCGAGGCAGGTCGCACGTCAATGCTCGGTATCCACCAAAAGCCGCAGTTGGCGGTCGTCCCTGGGCTGGTCGCGATCCCAGGCGTTGAGAAAACTGCGGATCTCTATCAGGAGGGCGTCGCACTGTTTGTTCCACGTCGCGCTGCCGCGAAGGATCAGCGCGCTTTGGCGGAGGCCGGTGAACCGGATTTCCTCGGCTCCGGCGGCGCGCAGTTCGTTGAGTTCGATCCGCAGGGTTTCGAAAAAGGCCAGCTCGTAGCCATTCCCGGATTCCATCGCCGCCCTAACAAGCGATACGGTCACCGGCGGCGCGAGCGGCCGCAGCTTCTCCGCAATGCGCTCGCAACCGATCTTCTCCAGCATTTTCCGCATCCGGTCGAAGAGATCCTCAAGGTGCAGCAACTTGAGCGGACACTTGGTTTCCAAATACTGCACGACGCCGTTGCGGATGTCCTCGATGAAAGGAAAGTCTTCGTGGTCCGCCGCCACGGCCGCCCGCCGCAGGGCGTCGTCCAGCCAGGAAGTGTCGTATTCGATCACTTGATAGCGTCCGATCTGGAGGGCGGGCCGATTGCCGATGAGTGCGATCACTGAAGTTTCCTTGGTGAATGTTAGATCGTTAGTCCTTGAACAGACGCCGCTGGAACGGGTCGCGGGCGGCGCGGCGTGACAGCGACTGGATCTCCGCAATGAACTCGTTGACATCCTCGAACTGGCGGTAAACCGAGACATACCGGACGTAGGCGACCGGATCGATCTGATGGAGCTTGTCCATCACCTTGCCACCGATGATGGCGGACGGCACCTCGCTGAGATGGTCCTTGTGCAGGTCGGTTAGAATCTCCTCCACCGCGCGGTCCAGCCGGTCCATCGGCACCGGCCGCTTCTCGCAGGCTTTGATCAGGCCGCTCATCAGCTTCTCGCGGTTGAGCGCCTCGCGGGTGCCATCCCGTTTCACCACCCGCAACTCGGTGCGCTCGATCTGTTCGTAGGTCGTGTAGCGGTAGGTGCACTTCAAGCACTCGCGCCGCCGCCGGATGGTGGTGCCGTCCTTCGATGAACGGGAATCGAGGACTTTGTCTTTGAGAGAACCACATTGGACGCAACGCATGGACGAGGTTGTTTAGCAACGTCGCCGACGGTAATGATGCATCTAGTAGCGTCAATCCAAAACCTACGACACATTTAGTAGTTCGAGGCGAAATGATCGACAACTATGAAGGGAAGATTTTTAAAAAAGTGTCCCGGCTGTCTCAGCCGGTCTTCGTCTCCCGGCTGAGACAGCCGGGACACTTTACTAAGGCCTCCGCCATCAT
>JANMSI010000146.1:0-18490 GCA_031389115.1 Akkermansiaceae bacterium | reverse complement strand
TTCCAACAATTGCTTCCGACTTTCTCTGCTCATGATCCCGGTAAGTGTCTGCATGCCGGTGTCATTCTTTGTGGCGCAACCACCATCCAAAGACTTTTCGCCTTTATCCTCCCCGGTGGCATTTTATTTGGCGCAATGCGCGAACCTGTTTTGGAGCGAAAAATGGCTTTACAAGGCAGGGTGGTTGGCTAGTTTTCGCGCCCCGGTGGCTGGTGCCGCCGCTCATTTTCAACCAACTCACGCCATGAAAGTTCTCTCATCCCTCGCCTCCGCAAAACGCCGTCACGCCGATTGCCAGGTCGTGAAACGCAAAGGAACGGTTTACGTCATCTGCAAATCGAATCCAAAGTTCAAAGCCCGCCAAGGTGCGACTGCTGGGACCCGGCTCTCGAAAAAGGGACTCTGAGCGGACATTCCGGAATTTTGAAGAAGCGACCCACGGGTCGCTTTTTTCATGCCGTGGCCGCGATTTTTTCCAACACCCGCCCGGCGGCGATCAGCCCGAAGCTGGCGATGATGTGGCTGGCCGAGCCGAAACCCGACGCACAGTTCAGCCGCAGCGAAATTTCCTCCGGCTTGTCTTTCGTCACCGTGCCATCGCAGGTGGAATACCACGGCGCCTCGTCGGAATAAACCGCGTCGATGCCGAACAGGATCGGTTCCTGGCCGCGCGTGTTTTTCGGGAAACCGAAATCGTTGCGCAAGCCGCGGCGAAGCTGGAGCAGCAGCGGATCCATGCCGCTGTAGGCGAGATCCGTCACGCGGATGCGCGTCGGATCGCGTCGCCCGCCCGCGCCGCCGCAGGTGATCGCGTAGATCCCACGGCGGTGGCACTCTGCGACCAGCAGCGACTTGTGGCGCGCGAAGTCGATCGCGTCGATGACCGCATCGAACCCGGCGTCGAGGATGTCCGCGGCGGATTTCTCGTTGAAAAACTTCGGCACGATCCGGACATCGCAACCGGGGTGGATGGCCAGCGCCCGGTCGGCCATGGCGTCGGTTTTCTGGCGGCCGATCTGTCCGTCCATCGCGTGGAGCTGCCGGTTCACGTTGGTGATGCAGATTTCATCAAGATCCACCAGCGTCAGGTGACCGATGCCCGACCGTGCCAGTGACTCCACCGCCCAGGAGCCGACCCCGCCGACGCCGATCACCGCGACCCGGGCGGTGAGGAATCGATCCAGCGCCGCCTGCCCGTAGAGCCGGGCGATGCCGCCGAAGCGGTGGATGAGGGTCTCGGACACGGTTTCCTAAACGGGTTCCGGGGTTCCCACGGCGGGCAGCCGCTGGGTGGTGATGTTGACTCTCAGCGAGCTACCGATGCCGGAAAGTCCATTAAAGCCCCCGCTCACCGGCATCACCCCGCGTGGGTGCTGGCTGACGCCGACGGCGATATGGCCGGGGCCGACGCGCTTGCCGATCGACGGGTCAAAACCGGTCCAGCCGCGGTCCGGCAGGTAAATTTCCGCCCAGGCGTGGGTCGAGCCGCGGCCGACACGGGAGTTCTGGCTTTCCAAGTAGCCGCTGACAAACCGGGCCGGGTAGCCAAGCGAGCGGCTGGTTTCGATCATGAGCACCGCCATGTCGCGGCACGAGCCGGTCCGAAGCCGCAAGGTCTCAGCCGGGGACTGGACGCCGGTTTCCTCGCGCCGGTTGTAGCCGATCACGCGGTGGATCAGGATGGCCATGTCGTCGAAGATCGCGCTCGTTTTTCCGGGAGCCGGGGCCAGACCGGTCGCGCTGAACCAAGCGCGCAACTGCCCCACTTCCGGGGGGTAAATATATTGCAGGTAAGGGGTGGCGGCCAACTGCTCGATGCCGGCCACCTGCGACGGATGCGGGACGAAAATGGGCGGCAGGCCACCCTTCGCGGCCGGTGGCACGCTGATCGTAAATTCGCTGAAAATCCGCAGCTCGGCGGCTGGTTCCTGGAACTCCGCGTAGGCGATCGAGTTGTCCAACAGGTCACGATGCCAGCGAATGACCGAGGACGGCGTGGTGGACAGATTCATCGAATGCAGGAGCACGTCGTGACCCTCGCGCGGCCGTAAGACCAACCGGTGGGGAAGGAATTGGACCGGTTGCGAGTAGGTGTAGCAGGTCTCGTGCACGAGATGGATCTGCTCCCACGTTGCCGGCGGCGCATCGAAGATTTTCATGACAAATTTCGGCTACAACAGCGCAATTACCTCGTTTCCCTGGACCAGGCTGTCCCGGGTGACGGGGACGAAATTGGCATCGGAGCATTCACAGGAAACCCGGCTGCCGGTGAGGATGGGATTGCCGAAAATCGTACACACCGCCGCATCCGCGGCGTCGCGGCCGGTGGCAATTCTAACCAGGCCGTTGAGCGGCGCCAGGCGCGTCGCGTCGAAGATATACCACCAGCCATCGATGAAGACCTCGAAGCAGGCGTGGAAATCCGGCGGCTTGAGCTGATAGGCATAGCAGGCGGCGTAGCGGGCCGGAACGTTCAGCGCGCGGCAGAGGGCGATGGCGAGATGGGCGAAGTCCCGGCAGACACCCTGGCGCTGCTCGAGGGTCTCGACCGAGGACGAAGTTTCGCCGGAACTCCCGCTCACGTAGCCGATGTGCTCGTAGATCCAGTCGCTCACTCCGGAGGCGATCGCGTGAGGCGTCGTCAAGTGTCCGAACAGGTCGAGCGCCTGCTGTCTCAGCCGGTCGGATTGACAATAGCGGCTCGGGTAGAGAAAGGGGATGGCTTCTGGACTGAGGCTGCCCGGACCGTCGTGGTTCAGGGAATTCACGGCCACGATCCGGATCGCGGTGCTGACCTCCGCCTGATAGGAAATCTTCAGTGGCCCCGGCTGGAGGGTTTTGATGCGGGAGATCCGGTTCATCCCGCCCACCAGGGTGAATTCTTCGCTGGGGATGAAGGGCTCGACGAGCAGAGATTCCCTGAGAATCTGCTGGCCGCCGGTCTGGATGCAGCGGAGCGCGAACAGGAAAGTGGCGGTATCTTGGAGCGAGTAGTTCAGCTCGCAGGTAACGTGGAAATTCATGGGGCGGTCGGAACGGATTGAATGAAACGAAGCAGAGCGTTCCGGCAGGTGCAACCCCGGAGCGGCAAACGCCTATGGGCAACGCTCACACGGTCTGCGGCGATGACGTTTGCACCCCGACTGCTTGTTCCTCCAACAAGTTCGGGTTCTCGTACAGCGCCACCCGCTCGACCGCTTCGGCCACTTTGGTGACGACCTCGTCTGCGCCTGATTCCATCAGAACCTTCGTAGCCTCAGCGAGTTTTTCGGTATTTCCCCATAGGCAGACGATGATTTTCAGTTTTGGGAAACTCTTCCTAAACCTCGAACACAGATAGCGCGCATGAATGATCGTCGTCGGAGTCACCACTGAGATGCAGACCACATCGGCGACGGTTTCCCGCACCCAGCCGATTTGCTCGCTGGAAATTTTTCGGGCCGGGCCATTGAGAGCGTAGTGGCCGGTTTGACGCAGAACCCGGACCAGCATGTCGCCGGCCAGCTCGTCGCGGTAAGCTTTCGCGGGGACGCAGCAGATGCGGAAATTGACATCTTCGTCCGGCGTCATTTCGGGATTCGCGGCCTCGTTCTGCAAATCGAGCTCTACCAGAATCTCGGTCAATCCGTGTTCGATGAACTCCAGCTGCTCGGTTTCCAACAGACCTAACCGGTGATCCGTTTCTGCGGCGGTGATCACCGGGATGAGCACAGAGTCGAAGAGCGCGCTCATCGGGTTGGACTTCAGATAAGTTTCGACCAGCTCCATTTCATCATGTTCTCCCACCCGGTGCAGACGGTGGTAGCAGTCCTCGGCGGGCGTAAGCGGTTCCTGGTCGCTTAAGAGGATGCCGAGAAATTCCAGCTTGGGAATGTGCCGTCCCATCACGACCAGACACACAGTCAGCGGAGTCGCGAGCACCAAGCCCACCGGCCCCCAGAGCCAGGTCCAGACGAGCGCCGCCACGATCAATGCCATCGGCGTCACCCCGGTGCTGGACCCGTAGAGCCATGGTTCCATCACGTTATTGCTGAACAGTTCGAGCACGATAAACAACGCGATGGCTAACATCGGCATCGTCCAGCTTGGCGAGACCGCGAGCGACAGCAGGATGGGAAATGCGGCCGCGATCCATGGCCCCACGTAGGGAATGAATCGCAGCACGGTCGCCAGCGCACCCCATAGGATCGCGTTAGGCACGCCGATGAAATACAGCCCCACGGCGACCGCGATCCCGTAGGTCACATTGACGATGAGCTGCATCAGCAAGTACTTCGACACCCTCGAACCGGCGTCATCCATCGCCTGCGAGGTGGCGCTGATGCGCCCTTGGCCGATCAGCCGGATCATCCGGTTCCGCAAGTCCTCACGCTGTAAAAGCATGAAAATCAGCAGCAATAAGACCAAGGCGGCCGTCCCCAGCGGACCGAGCACGGGGGCCACCAATCCCTGCACGAACTGCAACTGCCCATCCCTGCTGCTGACCACTTCGACCGGCGTGGCCTTGGTTGCGGGCTCATCTTCCACCTCACCCTTTTCCGATCCCGGCTCCCCGGTGGATTCAGGAATTTCCTTTTGGAGTTCCTCCATGGTTCTCGAAATTTTTGAAAACGGCCCATCGCCCAGCCCCGGAATCGCCTTCATCTTGGTGCGGATGTTGTCCTTGTAGTTGGGCAACTGGTCCGCCAGATCCACTGCTTGGCGGGTCAGAACCCACCCGACGGCACCGGTGGCCGCGAAGATCATCGCGACCACGATCAAAACCGAAACCACACGCCCCAGCCAGCGCTCGAATTTCGACACCAGCGGAGCCAGCATGAACGTGAGGAGCGCCGCCAAAGCCAACGGCACCAGCAGTTCCCGTCCGACATAGAGAGTCGCGATGACGAACGAAGCAATCAGGACGTTAGAAATCGCCGCCAGGGATTCCGCTGACGAAACTTTTTTAGGGGGAATGGGCATGGCAAGGGGTCCGGAAATCGGGTCACACCGCGTGCTCAAGTTTGTCCAGGCAGACAATGTGCTCGATCACCGGAGGCAGCAAATCCTCACGGATCATCCGCTTGCAGTCGATCATCACTTCATCGTCGAGCAGCGCGTCCTGATAGTCCTTGCGCCCCGCTTCCTCGCCCCGTTGCAGCGCCTCGATCGCCGAGTGCTTCCCAAACAGATTCGCCGCGCCTTGCACCGCTGTTGCGAAAATTCCCCACACACCTGAGTCTTTCTCCGGCTCGCCGCCCATGTCCCTCACGTTTGCGGAAAGCCGCGTCGCGGATTTCGAATGCTCGGAGCGGATCCGCCTAAGTTCACCCGTCACCGGCGAACCCGCATATTTCTCGATCGCCTGACCATAGGTCTCGACCGCGGAGAGTTCGCCTCGAAGCAAGCCGTTGCAGACGTCGATGCAGTGAGCGTGGGTGGAATGGGCCGTGTCGTGGGTCGAATTCATCGTATTAAGGGGGCTGAGGTCGAAAACGCTTTCGCAGGACGGATGCCACTTCGAAAAATCGCCTATGTGTGGTCTCACCTCGAGTAGAGGGATTTCGCATTGCAACCAAACCGGAAACGAATGATGCGTTATGCAATCTGTATCTTCGAAACCGACCTATGATTTTTTTCGGAACCGGGGAACGGCCCCCGCCTTTAGCACCGCCCGTGCGACGATAGTGGCAGGCGAGATTCCCAATGCGAAAGCGATCCTGCCCAGCGTTTCAATTGAAGGTGCCGCGCCCCCTTGCTCCAAAGTCGTAACAAACGACCGTGCGAGTCCGGTCCGGACGGCTAGTTCGTTTTTTGAAAGTCCACGGGACTCCCGCAACTTGGTTAGCTCGGCAGGCAGTGCCCGCCTCAGAAGTTCTGCCCACTCTCCAGCATCCATAGCGGGCTAGCTTTGGATAAACCTGCAAGCGCCGTAGGGTTCGATATAAAGGTCGGTTACGAAGGGTCGCATTCTGCCAATTCCCTTGACCTCCTTCCTCAAGCTGCTAACTCAAGGACCCGTGGCGAGCCTGTTCCAGGCTATATCCCTTCAAGCACACAATTCCCATGCTCTTCCAACCATTTAGGCCCTCGATGGCCTTCCTAATCCTCACGCTATCACTTCAAGCGGAAATAGAGGAAACGCATTCTGAAGCAAGCAAACCAGGTGTTGCAGCTATATTAGGCGACATTCCGGACGGTACCCCGCCACCACCCGCGCCCGCAAAGCCCGGATTCAGCGTTCCGGCCGAGGACATCCTTGAAACCAGAATCCATGAACAGGGCGGGCGAAGAATCACTATTCAAAAAATCGCCCCCATCGCCCTTCCTCCGCCTCCCGAGGTTGCAATCCCTGCGGACCCAGCCAGCCCCGCACTCCTGGCGCGCATCGCGGCGTTGCGTGCGAAGCACCCGAAAAACGAGATCGTCCGCCTCGGTGCCACCGTTTACCGCGCGAAGGATTCACCGCCTCGCACGCTCGTCCGCATCTGGCCGGACGGCGGGGAAAAATCCGTCACCTTCTGGTCCTCCGCCGATTTTTCGCTGCTCTGCGGCCTCTCGTCCTTCGTCGGTACCGACGGCGCGACCCGCAATCTCATGACAATGTGGAGCACCGTGGACATCGACCGCCTCCGCGATCTCATGGCGAGACACGGCCGCACCTATGTCCCGCCCGTCATCCCCGATTTACCCCCAGGCAAGGCTGCGTTCGTCATCGCCTCGGGAACTCCCACTGCGGAAAATCTCGCCAGCATCCAGTCTATTCACGACGTCTATCACAACGAGCACGCCCGTCTCCTAACCGCCTATCAGGGCCGCGAACGAGCCCGCCTCGCCCAAGAAGCCGAACTCAAGGCCAACCCGCCCCGGCCCAAGGACATCGTCCTCAGCTACTGGGACATCGGCTCCACCGGCCCAACTCCAGCGAAAGGAGCGGCGAAATGAAATCCCTCTTCACTTCGATGCTCGATGTTAAGCGCTCGATGTTCCATGTTCCCTCCGTCTTCCTCTTTCTAACCTTAATCGCCGCCGCCATTGTCGATACCAACAACAACGGCGTCAGCGACCCCTGGGAAAGACGTTTCAACACTGGTGCCCTGTTTCCTACCTTCGACCCCCAGGCCGATCCCGACGGCGACGGCTGGCCTAACGAAGTCGAAGCCGTCGCTGGCACCGATCCGCGCGACCCGAATCCCCCCACAGGATTCATCGTTCCCGAGATCGGGCGACTGTTCGACGTTTGGTACGATTCCGACGACGACGGGATTGATGACACCGTCTGCCCCCATCTGCTCGTCATCACCTGGTCCACGCTGCCTGGAAAACGATACACCCTGTTCTATTCGCCCGATCTCACCGGAGGGAGCTGGCTCCCCGTCGGCCCGCCCCGCCCCGGCACCGGCGCGGAAATCGGCAAAGGCATTCCGCTGACCCAGCCCGACGGCACCGTTCCCGGCAGCATCTTCTGGCGGGTCGAGATCAGCGACACCGATACCGACGGCGACACCCTGACCGATCATGAGGAAAGCGTACTCGGCACCTTGCCCACCAACTCCGATAGTGACGACGACGGACTCCCCGATGACGTGGAAATCGCCAACGGAAGCAACCCCTTGAACCCGTTTACCGACGGAGATTCTCTCAATGACGGCGAGGATGCCGATCCCAACGAAACCCTTGTCGATTGGCCTCCAACTCCCCAGTCCTCCTATGTCCTCATCGACGTGGATGTCCCTGCCGACGCCGGGTTCGTTTGCGACCTCAACGACAAGGCCGAAGTTCTCTTCGGCAACGGCATCTGGGCGGGTGGAGAATGGATCTCAAAAACCCCTCCCGAAACTAACGGAACAATTCCCGGAGGTAGCGAGACGCCCTACGAAATTTTGTTTTCAGATTGGTCCTTCTTCAATACCGACAGGAAACTGCTCCAAGTCGCTTGGCTACGTCCGACGGATGGTCCTGGAGTGGATACCGGCACCCGCTGTCCGATCTTCTGGCCCGGTGGGCAGTCCTCCCCGAGCCTGATCTTCGAGACTGCGGACCGTTGGACCCCTTACATTTGGCATGCTTCGGCACTGGGTGTCAGCTCTGCTGGCGATATGGCGGTCCGTGTTACTAACCGGATACCTGCCGGGAGCACCGTCGCCCAAACCGAACGCATCGAACGCTACGACTCTGCCGGAGCGGCAGCCGGTTTCATGGATGGCACGGCGGGCTACCACCCTGCGGGCAATTACGGACACGGCCAAATGAGTTCATCCGGCTGGGTCGTCTCCAATCTTTCCCGCAACGCCACCGAGACCCAGCCATCCGCCCATCGGGTGGGACTATGGGACGCTTCTAACGCCGCCGTCCCGCTGCCCCCGGAGGCCGCAGGCTGGGGCTACCCCGTCACCGCCACCGATCTCCCGAATAACAAGGTCGCAATAGTCGCTGGCAAGACAACAGCTACCGATTTCATTGGGCGCGTCTTCCTCCCCGCCGTCGGAGGGAGCTACCAATACTGCGAAAGCCTGTCCCGCCACAAACTCCAGCTCATGGCGGGCGACGGCACCGGCATCACCGCCGACGACAAGATATGGCGTAACGGCAAGCTCATCCCCCTCCGCGATGTTTGCCCGCGCTACGGCGAGATGCTCGACCAAGAACGTTCCCTCTACCCGCTCAAGGCGAACAAGCACGGCGTCTATCTTATCCAAGAGTCGGCCGCGAGCGGGGAATCGAAGGCCTTCATCATGGCCCGCGTGGAAATCGTCGATGCCGAGCTGAACGGCGCTAAAGAACTCAAAGTCGCGAAAATGATTGAAACAGGCGTGCTCAACGCCGACCGCTCGATTATTCCGGATAATGATCGGGACTGTTTCTTCATCCGCGTCAAAGGCGGCGCGTCTCTGGGCCAGATATCCGTGAAAGTGGCGACGACCGACAACCCCGTCGCAACTTATAACGACGATCCCACCCAGATCGATCTTCACATTGATGGTGACGATGCCATCTCCGACGAGATGCTTCTCGTTTCCGACGACGAGGACGATGACCATCCCATCGACAACGTCGCCGATGACGCGACAAACGACCGAACACACAAAATCCAGTTGGGCGGCAATCTAGTCATCGACTCGATCAAAATTGGCGATAAGCCGTGGCAGGCCGTCGGGAAGAAAACTCCCGTATGCGTGGTCAAAACCGTGGACGTCAAATTCGTGATCATGCGGGACAAACCCGCGGCCACAGGAGGGCAACCGCTGGTTCCGCCAGCGACGGTCGCTGAATATGTCAGAATCACCAAGGAGCGGTATTCACAGGTAGGCGTCAAAATAGTAGATCAAGTTGTCGTAAAAGACCCTCCGGCGGGTGTCGATCTCATCGACGGGTTGACAGTCCAAGCGACTCCTACGGAAGACACCATTTCAACCGAGGCGAGAAAACTCATCGAAGGCTCGGGAACGGTCGGGGCGGCGGACATTCACATTTTTTATGTAAACGATATTGCGTATAGTGCGGGACTCCGCCCCGCTGGCTTGGCTTTTGCCGACTTTGCTTTAGCGGAATCCGAAGACAAGTATACATACAACGCATTCGTCTCCACCCTGAAGACCAGTCGTTCAATCCCTTACGGCGGGATTGTAACAGCCCACGAGTTAGGGCATCTTCTCACCGATGCTGGTCACGCGAATAGCGGTGGCCCCCTCTCGGGAATTCAGCTGATGATTGATGGTGCCTCTGAAAATGGAATACTCGGTGCCAAACGGTTTAGGATATCTGATCAGGAAAAAATTCAAAACAACTCGCATGCAAAATAAAGCAGTCGTCGCTTTCGTTCTATATGTGTTTTATGGTTTCCCGTGTCAGTGCAAGGAAACTAAATTAATGACGAAAGAGGAAGTCTTGCGCCTGTTTTCTTACAGCATTGAAAGTAACTCACCGGGTGAATTTGAGAACTTTTTGACTCTTCGCGACGCAGGGGAAGCCGCTTATCCGGCTCTGGCGGGATTATTGAATGAAACCGAAGACCCGGCTGTTGTTAATAATATAATACCGATCTTTGTTCAGTCGCGGGGCAACAAAACCATTCCTTTACAGGCGATGAACGCTTATCTAGATGCAAATGGCTCAAAAATACCAACTACGGGAGAAGTTTTTTCGGTAGTGATGGCACTTGGCGACCTAGGTGGCGCCAAAGAAGTGGGGACTCTACGCAGGTTGGACGACCATGGAAACATACTGTTACGCCATGCAGTCGAACACAGTCTCGAACAGATCGAAAAGCGGCTGAAAGCATCCGAACGAATGGCTGCCGCTATGGTTCGGAAGCGGGATCAGACTACCGGAGCATCTCCCGAAATGACAGAAAGGAGGAAGTCCGTGGGAGTAGAGAAAGCCGTGCCAACCGCACTTCGTTCGTACTGGCAGTGGCTTTTGGGCGGGATAATTGTTCTTGCGGCGTATGCTTGTTTTAAGCGCTTGCAAGGGGGCGCAAATACCAAGGGACGTTAATGGGAACTCTTCGAAGGGATTGGCGGAATCTTAAGTGTGAGAGACCCCTTTAAAACTCAAATCCAAGGAAACTCCCATGCAAAGTAAAGCAGTCGCAATCATTTTCTTGGTTGGTGCCTTTTCAGGCCACTGCAGAGCTGCCGAGCATACTATGACAAAAGAGGAGGTTTTCCGGCTCTTTTCTTACAGTGTCGAGCGCAACTCACCTGAGGAGTTCAATAATTTTCTAACTTTAAGAGATGCCGGAGAACGAGCCTATCCGGCTCTAGCCGAACTATTGGCTGAAGCTGAAGATCCCGCAACGGTAAGCAATATTGTGCCCGTTTTCGTTCAGTCGAAGGGAGATAAGACCGTTCCGCTGAACGCACTGAACAAGTACATCGAACACCAAGGTTCAAAAACTCCAACTAAAGGAGGGTTGTTCATGGTAGTAAGGGCGCTGGGTGCCCTTGGCGGAGCCAAAGAAGCGGCGACTCTCCGAGGCTTGAACGACCATGGGGACATTCTTTTGCGAAATGCGGTCGAACATAGTCTAGACCGGATCGAAAAGCGGCTGAAAGCATCCGAACGAAGGACTGCCGCGATGGCTCGGAAGCGGGATCGAACTATCGGAGCTTCTCCAGAAATGACAGAAAGGAGGAAGTCCCCTCCGGGCGAGGAGAAAGCCGTGACAACCGCATTTTGTTCTTACTGGCAGTGGCTTTTGGGCGGGATAATTGTTCTAGCGGCGTATGCCTGTTTTAAGCGCTTGCAAGGGAGCGCAAATACCAAGGGACGTTAATGGGAACTCTTCGAAGGGAACCGGCGGAATTCTGAGTTTTAACCACCATTGAAACTTAAATCCAAGGCGATGATCTAAGGTATGGGAACTAAGATTTTCAAAATGAAATCCATCCTCGCCATTCTTTGCTTAAGTTTGACCTCCGCTGGATTCGTGGAATCTCCAAGGTCCCGGTTCATTTTTCCCCCATTCGCCAAGGAAGAGATGGCGGCAGCCCTGACACGTCCGGTTTCAGAGTATTTTACCGAGGCAAGCGTGTTCGATGAGAAACCAATTGTTGTCACGGTAGAAGAGTTGCGCCGGATCATGACCATCGAAGAACCTGGAGGGCAATTTGTTGCGGCGAAAGCACTTATCAAGCGGGAAGATTTGAAGACGATTCTCCGAGTCGTTTACGCATTCAAGCAAGGGAACGTGGCGGCAGAAGAAATATTGCGTGATTCCAAAACACTCGCATTGATTCCCTATCTGATGGAAGATGTTGCTCACGGCAGCTTGGAGTATTACGGAAACTATCGTGGCAGTGACTTCACTTCCGGTGACGGCATAGTAAGAGTAGCGGCGGTGAAGAGCGTTTCGGATATCCTATTCCAAGCGCCGGAATTCACCGGGGAGACAATGGAATGCCTGAAAGCCATCTGCAGAGGAAGTGAAGACGAGATTCATAGCTTGTCTGAAAAATGTCGCTATTTAGTCCAGTGGTGGCTGCTCAATAAAGATGCGTTCGAGGCAGGAAAGTGGGAGGAAACCCGGCCGCTGCCCCAAGAGATCATCTACTCCGTCCCCAAAGAATACACGCCTCTTCCTCACGGTGAGCGATGGGTTCGAGAATTGCAGCCCCCCGTTGGCAGCCCGGCATGGGAACTCTTCGAATCATTCGAGGCTTGGTCAGAGCGGATCGTGGACCCTAATCTGCGTAACCTCGACTTCGTCGCGCTTTCCTGGGACGGCGAGAAGGTGATCGAACATCCGGCAAGGTCGCTCAACCCGAATGCCAAGCCCCAGGATCGCGAATCCCGCAAGACCCCGGCTCCGAGAAATCCGCCGGAATCCGAGAAAGGCATCGGGGCGAGGAAGGGGTATTCATGGATGATCGCGGCTGCCATATTGATGGTTATTTTTTTCATCACTTGGTGGATAAGGCGAAAAACAGGGGCGAGGATTTGAAAAGCCAATGAGACGAATCGTCGCCTGCCTCCTTTTGGGTTCCGCCGTCACGCTCGTCGGGGAAGAGGAACCGCGCTTCATTTTCCCCCCATTTGCCGGGGAGGATATGAAAACTCCCGCCCCTCCGCTCCCGGACGAACCTTCCGACAAGGAGCTGAATTCGATCACAGTGGAGGAGTGGCGCTGGATCATGGCCACCGCTGGTAATACGGAACGGTGGACGGCGGTGAAAGAGCTCGTCAAGCGAGGGGATCAGAAGACAATCCTCCGGCTTGTTTATTCGTTGAAACAAGGCAACCCGGAGGCAGTAAGGTTGTTGAATTGCTTCCAGCCCATGGCCGCGGTTCCGTTCTTGATGGAAGATGTCGCCCACGGCAGCCTCGAATATTTCGGAGTGGATAAATATGGCTTCGATGCGGACAAGGTGAGGATTGCGGCGGCGGGGTGCGTGGCTTCGATCCTTGCCAAAACACCTAGCGACTTCGCGGCGACGGGCGAATTCAACGCGGAGACGAGAGAATGCTTGGAAGCCATCCGCGCGGGTTATGGAGGCGCGATCCAAACCCTGTCGGATCAATCCCGGTATCTGATCGAGTGGTGGCTGCTCAATGAAAGCGTGCTGGAAGCGGGAAAGAAGGAAGACGCTCGACCGCTGCCCAAGGAAATCACCTACCTTGACGTCCACGACGACAAGATCTTCGCCAACATCCCGCGATTGGATAATCCGTTGGCTCTCCTGAGTCCGGCGCAGCTTGAGAATCTGGAGATAGTATTCGAGACTCCAGAGAAGCAGCCTCCGAAGTTGACCCCGGAGTGGGAACTCGCCGAACCGTTCGAAGCGTGGGCAGAGCGGATCGTGGACCCCAAGCGGCGCAACCTCGACTTCGTCGCGCTTTCCTGGGATGGCAAGAAAGTGGTCGAGCACCCGGCAAGGTCGCTGGACCCGGAAGCCAAGCCGCAGCATCGCGAATCCCGCAAGACCTCGGCTCCGAGAAATCCGCCGGAGCGGGAATCCGGAAATGGCATCGTAGGAGGAAAGGGAATTTTGTGGATGACCGTGGCGGCCATATTGATGGCGGTCTTTTTCATGGCCCGTTGGATCAGACGTAAGCCCGTGGCAGGATAGGTGACGATTCTTGCTGGCGGTAGCTTGGCGGCCGCGGGCCTATGGGAGTAGGCAAAGAAAGGCCGCTACATTGATAGCGAGAACCTTTCTCTCAAACATTGGGAGAACCCGGCGATTGTAGATTTACCGTTATAGAAACTTATTGACGCTTCTTGCGCTATCGCTAGCGTCCCGCCCACCATGCCCAATCCAAGTATCTCCGCAGCCCTTTCTCCCGAAGACGTCAGCGCCATCCTTCTCGCGGTCGAGACCATCAAAGCCAAATTTCCCTTCGGTGTGACTCTCTCGCCGAGTGACCGTCAGGCGTTGTCCAAGCTGGGCACGAAAAGCGGCGGGTTTGTTTCCGAGTCGTTGGCAGCCTGCGAGGCGCACCCGGGAATCCTGCCGGCATCCTTCGACCGGCCGGAATTTGCGAAGGACGCCGCCCTGTTCGAGCAGCTCCTCAAGGTTTATCTGGCGGTGGCGCCGGTCGCGGAAATGATCGAGCACACCACCATGGCAGTGGGCAGCGAAGCGTTCGGCGCGGCGCGGACGGTGTATAAATACGTCAAGACTGCCGCCGAATCGACGCCCGGACTGCAAAGTGTAGCCGACAGGCTGGGCGAGCGTTTCAAGCAAACCAAAACGGGAGCGATTGTGAGTGCGATCAAACCGACTGAAGGCTGAACGCAGCGCTGACCCGCTCGTTTGCAGTTCCGATATGCGATCACGGTGTCTGGCGCTCCGTGAAATGAGTTCGTCGATGAGAAATCGGAGTTCTGACCTGCGTTTGCGGGGTTCTGACCTCCGCCATCCCACCTCTGGACTTAGCGGGCCTGGTTACAACCTCCACGAAACCGATTCCGAGAAATGAAAGAGCAGCGTCGGATTGAATGCACGGAGCTTTGGACTCCGGTGGCGCAGATTGAGCCGCCCCGCACTCTTCCCCTAATTTTTCCGCCTCCGTTCTGAAAAGTCTGTAACACCACCATCCCATCCATCCCATGAGATTCTTTTGCCGTCCCGTTTTTCTGGCCGTTGTGGCCGCCCTGTTTTGCGCATCCTGCGGCGACGATCCCAAGCTTGTCGAAAAGCGGGAGCGGCAAAAAGCTGAGATTTCCCGGTTGAAAGGGGAACTCGCGCTGGTCGAGGAGAAGCTCAAATCCCTGCCTCCTGATGTGACCGCAGACTTGGCGGAAGCGAAAGAACTCGCCGAGAAACAGACTGCCGAGGTCGCGGTTCTCGAAGCGGAAGTGGCGGCGCTGGAGGCGAAAAAACGCTCTCTGCAAGGCGAGTTCGAAGCCTATCAGGCAAAATATTCGGTTAAATAATCCTTAACTTTACGAAATATGTCTTTCAGCGATATGATGTCGAGCGGCCGCGGTCCGGGAGTGATCGGAATGGTGATGGCTCTGATTGTTTTGTTAGGTTTCGGATTGTTATTCATGTATGCCTCCGATGAAACCGAAAGGGTCGGGCAGTCGATCGAGTCAGTGGTCGCCCAGCAGAAAAGGGAGATCGACGGACATGAGGCAAACATCGCTTACGATCTGCTGAAGCTGGAGCAAGCGCCGGCCCGTATTGCCAATGCCAAGGAATTCGCCCGCTTTCAGCGTGAGAACCAGGCTCGCCAAGAGAATCTGACCACCCTTGCCAGCGAAATCGAAGCCGGGAAAGCGGACCTCGTGCTCAAGAAACAAAATTTCGCTAACTACAAAGACCAGTACCGCACCCACGTCCGCAGCAAGGCCAAGGGGGAAGCCATGGAAAGTCTTAAAACCCTCAGCGGAGCCGTTTATACCAATGTCAACATCCGCGAAGTCACCGCCATCGGCATCCAGATCCGTCATGCCGACGGTCAGAAGCGAATCCCCTTCGAAGATCTGCCGGAAGCGATGAAGGATCATTTCCAATTCGATCCCCAGCAGAAGGATACGGCTTTGGCGGAAGAATCGAAGACCCGCGAGGCGCACGAAGCCGCTGTGGAAGTTGCCAATGTGCAGGTCGATGAAAAAATGGACCGCCAACGGGAAAAGGACGCTGAGCTGGCCAAGCAAAAACTCAGGCAGGCGATCACCGTCAAGGAAGGGATGATTGGTTCCGCCAAGGAAGAACTCAGTGACCTTGAAGGTGATTTGAACCGCGCGGCATCCGATGCGGCCGCGGCTCGAAGCTCGGGTCGGATGTTTACGAACAATTCAGGCAGCATCTCCGCCAGCATCCGGCAGAAGCGCAGCCGGCTTTCCGCTCTGCAGGCAGAGTTGGCTCAGATGAAAGCGCGCCTCTAACATTGATCTCGTCCCGATGCTGTCCGCCGACGAACAACCCGGGATTTTCACGTTTCTCGTCGGAATGATTGTTTTGGTGATGACCGGGGTCGGGCTGTCGCTGGTGGCGGACCGATACCTGAAAAATTCCAAGGGAGGTAACGACAGCCAGCGCGAGATCATGGCCGACGCTGAGGAAATCGAGGAGATGTCCGAACGCTACGAGAATTACACCGCTGCCCTGGCCAGAGAAAATCTCCGTCTGCATGCGGAATCCCGAACGCATCGCGAAATTTTAGCGGGATCGCGCGACATGCATGAGCGCACCGCCGCGCTTGAAAATTCCCGCATCCAGATTCGCGAGTCGATCTCCGCGCTGGAGGGTCAGTTTTCCGCCTACCGGGCGAATTATTGCCGCCAGGCAAGGGCTGCGGCCAAAGGCGAATCGCTCGGCACGCTCACCGTCCGCGATGGCCGGACTTTCCAGCAGGCGACGATCACGCGGGTGACGGAAGTCGGCATGGAAATCCGCCACGAGCATGGAATCGCCCGGATCCAAGCGCCGGACCTTGCGCCGCCGTTTCACGACCGCTTCCAGTGGAACGACGAGGAACGCCGGACCCGGCTGAAGGAAGAATTGGAAAATCAACTGGCCCATACCGCCTCACTCGCGGTGGAGAAGCCCACGCCGGGCAAAAAGCGGAAGCCGAAAAAGAAATTGGCTCCCAGACCACCCGACCCGCCGGAGGAAATTCAGAAAGTCACCTTTTCCGGGAATGCGGAAAAAACGTTGAAGCAGGCGCGCCTGATGGTGAGCGGCTGGACGGCGAAGGTCAGCAAGCTGAAAACCGACAAGGCGGAGGCTTCGATGCGGGCCGTCTATGGCAACCAATCGTCGGTTCCCGGAAGTCTTGAAACATGGGGCGCCCGCGCCGCGCGACTCGGCAACGAGCTGCTTCACGCTCAAGGCGCCCTGGCTGCCGCTAAAATGGAATTGGCCGGCCTCAATCCCGACGATCCCTTGCTGCAACCGGCCGGGAACGAGGAGTAACGCGCCGACGAATTCCGGGTTTGCCCTGCGGCGGCAGATGCCGTGAAGTCGCCACGTGCGCTATGAACCGATTTCTCCCGGCTTTTTCGTCCGCAACCGCGACCGCCTGCGCGAATCGCTCAAGCCTCACAGCATGGTCATTCTGCTCGCGAATGACATCTACCCGACCAATGCGGACGGGGTCATGCCTTTTAAGCAGAACAGCGACCTCTTCTACCTGACCGGCGTCGAGCAGGAGGAAACCACGCTGCTGCTCATGCCCGACGCGGTCGATCCGAAGGAGCGGGAAATCCTTTTCCTCAAGGAAACCAGCGAGCAGATCGCCATCTGGGACGGCGAAAAACTCACCAAGGAGCAAGCCCGCGCGGCCACCGGCATCGAGCGCATCGAGTGGTCGCACGCCTTCGACGGATTTCTGCACCGCATGGTCCCGCAGGCGGAGCACATCTACTTGGCGACGAACGAGCACCTGCGGGCCAGCGTGGTCGTGGAAACCCGCAACGCGCGTTTCATCAAGGAGTGCCAGGCCCGCTACCCGCTGCATCGGTATGAACGGCTCGCGCCCTTGCTCCACCGACTGCGCATCACTAAGGATCCCGAGGAGCTCAAGCTGATTCAGCGTGCCTGCGACATTACCGGGGCCGGTTTCCGGCGGCTGCTGGGATTCATCAAGCCCGGCGTGGGCGAATGGGAAATCGAGGCTGAGCTCGCTCACGAATTCATCCGCCGCGGCTCGCGGGGATTCGCCTACAGCCCGATCATCGGTGCCGGGAAAAACTCCTGCGTCCTTCACTACGTTGAAAACGACAAGGTCTGCCAGGACGGCGACATCGTGCTGATGGACGTGGCTGCCGAGTATGCCGGCTGGGCCTCCGACCTCACTCGCGCCGTCCCCGTCAACGGCAAGTTCACCCCGCGCCAGCGCCAGGTTTACGACGCCGTCCTCCGCGTCTTCCGCAGTGCCAATGACATCCTGCGTCCCGGCAACACGCCGATGGAATACCAGAAACAGGTCATCGAGCTGATGGAGCGCGAACTCGTTGGTCTCGGACTTTTCACCGCCAGGGAGGCCCGCGAGCAGGGGCCGGACAAGGCGCTGGTGAAAAAATATTTCATGCACGGCACCTCCCACCACCTCGGGCTCGATGTCCACGATGTCTGCCCGCCGCACGAACCCTTCGCCGAGGGCATGGTCTTCACCATCGAGCCGGGCATCTACATTCGCGAAGAGGGCTTGGGGATTCGTCTGGAAAACGATGTCGTCATCGGCAAGCACCGGAACCTCGATCTCATGGGAAAAATCCCCATCGAGGCCGACGAAATCGAATCCCTCATGCACCCATGATCGGAATCGTCCTGGGATCCGGCCTCGGCCCGCTCGCCGACGCTATAGAAATCGAGCGCGAAGTCCCATTCTCCGAGGTCGGCCTGCCCGCCTCTTCCGTCCCCGGTCACGCCGGGAAATTCGTCTTCGGAAAACTCGCCGGCGCGTCCGTTTTGTTGTAAGCGTCCTAAATTCATCCTCTGGCGTTGGGGCGCACGGGGCGGTCAGGTCGCGGACGTTTAGGCGACTTCCTCGTCTGCGGATTTGACGCGGCGCTCAGCGGCGAGGCGGGCGGGCGTCAGCGCGGCGGCTTGCTCCG
>JANMSI010000145.1:0-26762 GCA_031389115.1 Akkermansiaceae bacterium | reverse complement strand
TTCCAACAATTGCTTCCGACTTTCTCTGCTCATGATCCCGGTAAGTGTCTGCATGCCGGTGTCATTCTTTGTGGCGCAACCACCATCCAAAGACTTTTCGCCTTTATCCTCCCCGGTGGCATTTTATTTGGCGCAATGCGGCTTGTGAAACTTTTCACAAAGCACGCTTGCCGCGTTCGCGCACGGTGGACATATTCCCGCGCGAGCAACTCCGGGCGATTCGCGCACAAGCGTCCGGCGCTTTTATCCAGTCATGAGCGACACACCTTCGGCGACTGCGGAACTGAAACTGCCCAAAGACCTGGCTGCTGACAACGGCATGGTCAACGTCCAGATCGACGGCATTTGGCACCAGTTTCCCAAAGGCACTCGGATGATCGAGGCCTGCCGCGAGGCGAAAATCACCGTTCCACACTATTGTTACCACCCGAAGCTCAGCTCGCCGGGAAATTGCCGAATGTGTCTGGTCCAAATGGGCATGCCTCCCCGCCCCGCTCTCGGCCAAGAGCCGCAGCGCGACGAGAACGGCTACGAAATCATCGGCTGGATGCCGCGTCCTGTCATCGCCTGCGCCAACACGATCGGCGAAAACATGGGAATCCGCACCACCGGCGAGCTGGTGGAAAAATGCCGCGAGGGCGTGATGGAGTTTCTCCTGATCAATCACCCGCTCGATTGCCCGATCTGCGACCAGGCCGGAGAATGCCGCCTCCAGGAACAATCCGTCCAGCACGGCCGCGGCGTGTCGCGGTTCGTGGACATGAAGGTGAAAAAGCCCAAAAACGTCGATATCGGCCCGCGCATCCGGCTCGACGATGAGCGCTGCATCATGTGCAGCCGCTGCATCCGCTTCATGGATGAGGTCGCCGGCGATCCGGTGCTCGGCTTTACCCAACGCGGAACGAACACCACTCTCACCGTCCATCCGGGGCGCCTGCTGGATTCCAATTATTCTCTTAACACCGCCGACATCTGCCCGGTCGGCGCGCTGACCTCCAACGACTTCCGATTCCAGATGCGAGTCTGGTTCCTCAAGGAAACCCCGACGATCGATGTCAACTGCGGCACAGGCACCAACATCACCATCTGGGCCCGCGGAAATAAGATCCACCGCATCACGCCCCGCCAGAACGACGAGGTCAACTCTGCCTGGATGCCCGATTCCCACCGGTTGAATTTCCACTACATCGACAGCGCCTCCCGCCTCACCGAGCCACTTGCGTGGAGCGCCAGCGTTTCCCCCGCGAACTTCGTCATCATTCCGTGGAAAACGGCAATCATCGACGCCGCGCTTCGGCTCAAATCCATTCCGGCCGGACAGATCGCGATCATCGCCTCCGGCCGAATGACCAACGAGGAACTCTTCCTCACTCGGGCGCTCGCTGCGGAAATTGGCACCACCCAGCTCTCGCTCGTCTCCCGCTCCGGCGAAGCGGACAATCTGCTAGTCGCTGCGGATCGCAACCCGAACACCACCGGTGCCAAGTTGATTCTCGGCATCGAAGATCCTTACGCCGCTCTCGATTCCATTCGCGAAGGCGTCCGCAACGGTTCCATCGCCTCGCTGATCGTTCTCGGCGAGGACATCGTCACCGACGCGGGTTTCACCGCCGACGATCTCAAACAGCTCGATTTTCTCCTACAGACCAGCGTCGTGGCCAATCCCACCGCCGAGCGCGCGCACATCGTCCTCCCCTCCGCCACTTTCGCCGAAAAACGGGGCTCGATGGTCAACCTTTCCGGCCGCCTCCAACGCCTCAACCGCGCCGTCGAGCTTCCCGGAATGGCTCACGACGATTGGGAAATCCTCCGCGATCTGATTTCCGCAGTCTCCGGTGGAAAGAGCGAAATTCACCACATCGAGGACATCTTCAAGGGCCTTGAGGAAACGGTCACTCAGTTCAACGGCCTCACCCTTTCAAAAATTGGCCATCAAGGCACGCAGATCGCTGAAACCGGCTATCAGATTCCCCTCCTCGCCAACGAACGCGCCCGCAAGGCGGCTGGGTTGATCAACGGCTAATTTTCCTTATCACTCCATGGATCTTCTCCAGATTGCCATCATCCTCGTCAAGATCGTCGTGCTCACCTTCGTGGTGGTGTTGCCGCTGGTTCCGCTGTCGGTTTACTTCGAGCGCCGTTTCTCCGCCGTCATCCAGGACCGCGTCGGACCTAACCGCGTGGGCATCCCGTTAACGTTGTTAGGATTTAAAAAGGATTTCCATTTCTTCGGACTGATCCAGCCCATCGCCGATGGTTTGAAACTTTTCCTTAAAGAAGATTTCACCCCCAATCACGTCCGCAAGGCCTTCTACTGGCTAGCCCCGGCGCTCACCGCCGTCCCGGCGCTTATCACCGTCTGCGTCGTTCCTTTCGGCTCGCCGATCAGCATCTTTGGCCACACCGAAAAACTTGTCATCGCGGATCTCGACATCGGGCCGTTGTTCATCTTCTCCGTCGCCTCTCTATCCGTTTATGGGATCACCCTCGCCGGTTGGTCTTCGAACTCGAAGTTCCCCTTCATCGGTGGCGTCCGCTCCACCGCCCAGATGATTTCCTATGAAATCGCGCTCGGCCTTTCGATCATTCCGGTGCTGCTCTACTACGGGGATCTCAACCTCAGCACCATCGTCCAGCATCAGGCCGATCATGGCTGGCTGCTTCTTCCGTTCTGGGGCCATGACGCGGACCACACGCTTGCCGACAAACTGCTCTTTTGGATCCCCGCATTCATTGCCTTCCTCATTTTCACCATCTCCATCTTCGCGGAAACCAATCGCATGCCCTTCGACCTTCCCGAGTGCGAAACCGAACTCGTCGGCGGCTATCACACCGAATATTCCTCGATGAAATTCGCGATGTTCTTCATGGGCGAATATGCGGCCATGGTCATCGGCTCAGCGCTCATCATCACCCTCTTCCTCGGCGGCTGGTCGATCGGCTTCGGCTTGGATGCGAAGGTCGCGGAACTCCACATCGGCGACTTCTACTTCGGCGGACTCATCCACATGGGCTGCTTCCTAACAAAGCTGATCGGTTTCATCCTCTTCTTTATCCTAGTCCGCTGGACAGTGCCGCGGTTCCGCTACGATCAGCTCATGAAACTCGGCTGGGTGGTGTTTTTCGAAGCCGCGCTCATTAACGTTTTCCTCGCCGCCCTCATCATTGCCGCCCCGCAACTCAAGGGCGCCATCATCGGCATCGGAGCCGTCCTGTTAGCAGTCGTTACCGTCGCTGTAGTCTGGGTCGCCAAGGTCTCCGAGGAGCGCCCGAAAGTGCTCCGGGCTTGATCCCTCTACGCCCACCGCAACTTCACCCCATGGATCAAGAATCAAATACACCCACGTTCGATCGAGATCGCTGGACGCGTATTCTTGAACAAATTGCCAGTGAGCTTGGTAAAGAAGGACCACCACTACAACTTTGCCTCATCGGCTCTGCCGCGTGCCTATTCGCTGGCATGGAACTCCGAACTACAGAATACCTCGACATCTGGCAGCCCTCTAGCGACTTCGACCTTATCGAACTCAAGCACGCAGCCGAGACATCTGGACTCTCCTTCAATCCCAAAGGAATCCTCGCCCCGGACCAACCCTATTTGCAACTGGTCGATCCCGGCATCGTCCAAGTAGGTAATTTCACACCCGTTCGAATCTTTAAAATTGGCCGATTGATCATCTCACGCCCACCGATCGAAAACATCATCGCATCCAAGCTAACCCGAGCGAACTCCAAGGACATTGAAGACATTCGGTTCCTCCGCCACCACTTCCAGCCAGACCTCGCAGAAGTCAAAAATATTATCCTTACTTTCCCCAAAGCCAAGAAAGACATCGCAACGGAAAACCTGGTTTACCTTGAAATTCTCCAATGACATCGACTCTTTCCCGACAAGACGAACTCACCGCTCGCCAGATGCTCGCTCATCCAGAGCGGCTCGGTTGCGAACTGAAGAAGAGACACTGGGGAAATGTTGCAGCGCTTGTCACTTTTATCGATGAGTTCAATACATCTCACGATCTCGCGATGACGGATGCGGCCCTCTATCGCACTTTGCGCCAGCAGATCACCACCTTCTACCTCCGCAGTGGCGGCGCACTCAATCTCAACAAACTTCGCGAACTCGCGAGTTCCATTTCCTAACTTTTCTCCATATGGCCGTCGTCAAACTCCAGCGTCCGAAGCTCAATTTCGGTGAGAAAATTTATTTCGGAGCCCTCATCAAGGGCTTCTTCCTCACCATGACCCACGCCGTGAAATCGCTGCGCGGGAAATCCGCCGGAGCCGGTTCGCTCGCGTCTTCCGGACTCGGCGTGACGATGCAGTTTCCCGAGCAGCGCTGGGATGAACATCTACCCGAATATTATCGCGGTGCTCCCGCGCTGGTGACCGACGAGCAAGGCCGCGAACGCTGCGTTTCATGCCAGCTCTGCGAATTCATTTGTCCGCCTAAAGCCATCAAAATCATCCCAGCCGAAATCCCGTCCGACGATCCATGGGCCAAGGTCGAAAAGCGCCCGCTGGAATTCGACATCGACATGATCCGCTGCATTTACTGCGGCATGTGCGAGGAAGTCTGTCCCGAGCAGGCGATCTATCTGCGCAAAGATTACTTAATCACCGGCCTGAAACGCGCCGACATGGTTCACGACAAAAAGCGCCTCTACGAAATAGGCGGCACCCGCGTCGGTCTCGTCAACAAGTGGAATGAGTTGAAATGAAATCGGTTTCCTTCGCAATTATCGCACTTGCCGGCTCAGGTGGACTCAACGCGATGGCCCATATGATGGGGCTTCCACCTCAATATCCATATCGTTTGATTGCTGAAAAGGGCTGTTACTTTTTCCTGCTAATGATTCTTGCGGGATTGGTTGGATGGCTGTTGTCGCTACGGAAAGAAAATTAATCTTATGCCTTCTTATTTATTTTGGCTTTTCTCCACCGTCATGCTCATCGGCGGCGTGGCGGTAATCGCTTTTCGCAATCCGGTTTCCAGCGCGCTCTCGGTGGTCACCTGTTTCGTTGGTCTGGCCGGATTGTTCATCGGCCTCAGCGCCTTCTTCGTCGGAGTCATCCAGATCCTCGTCTATACCGGCGCGGTGATGGTGTTGTTCCTGTTCATCATCATGCTGCTCGATCTCAAGGATGAGGAGAAACCCGCAAAACCCCTCCTCCCGATCGCCGCCGGGATCGCTTTGGTCGCGGCCTTTATGTTGCAGCTCATCGGCGTCCTCGCCCGCTCGCCTAACAAACTTGCGCCTGTGCTCGACAAGGAAACGCTCGTTTCCGCAGCGAGCGGCTTCCCTGCCAGCAGCAAAATCGCCACCACCCTGACCCAAGGCAAACTCCCCGATGTCCATCTCATCGGCCACACTCTTTTCACAGACTACAACCTTCCACTCCAAATCCTCGGCGTGCTGCTCCTGGTCGCTACCGTCGGCGTCGTGGTGCTTTCCAAGAAATCCGTCGAATCCGACTGATCTGACGGATCCGAACATTCTACAAATCCATGGCTTCCCTCAACGACTACCTCCTCGTCTCCGGACTCCTCTTCGCCATCGGCCTTGCGGGCGTGGTGCTGCGCCGGAACATCATCATCGTGTTCATGTGCCTCGAACTCATGATGAGTGCGGCGAATCTAACGCTTGTCGCGTTCTCGCGGTTCAACCCAATTCCTAACGGCCTCCCCGATTACAACGGCCAGATGCTAGTCTTCTTCGTGATCACCGTCGCCGCCGCGGAAGTCGCCGTCGGCCTGGCGATCATCGTCGCCCTCTACCGCGCCCGCCAGACGATCCACACCGACGAACTCACTTCGTTAAAAGGCTGATCTTCTATCTGATCACTGCTCACTGATCACTTGCCACTTCTTCCTATGACTCTCGCCTGGATCCTCCTGTTCCTCCCGCTCGTTGTCGCTGCGGTGAACCAACTCGTTCTGAAAAAATCCGGGCTGGTTCCGACCATTTCTACGGCATCCGCAGCCGCCACCTTTGTCGTCGCGCTGCTGCTTCTCAAGACGACCGGCACCGTCTCGTTTCCCTGGGCCACCATCGGTGACTTCTCCATCAATATCGGCCTCAAGCTCGACCGCCTCTCGACCGGCATGATGATCGTGGTCACCGGCGTCGGCTTGTTAGTGCATATCTTTTCGCTCGCTTACATGAAGGACGACGGTGCCAAGGCCCGCTATTTCACAGGGCTTTCGCTCTTCATGTTCTCCATGACCGGGATTGTACTGGCGGACAATTTCATCATGACCTTCATCTTCTGGGAGTTGGTCGGACTGAGTTCCTACCTGCTCATCGGCCACTGGTATCAGAAGGATTCCGCCTCCGACGCCGCGAAGAAGGCCTTCCTCTGCAACCGCGTGGGCGACTTCGGATTCATGGTCGGCATCCTCATGCTGTGGGGCATCACCGGCCATCTCGCGTTCGACGGGATGAAAGAAGGACTCGAAGCGTTCAAACTCGCCAACCCCGCAATATTCACCGGCGTCCTCTCCGCCACCGTCCTCTGCATCTTCTGCGGGGCTGTTGGAAAATCCGCCCAGCTTCCGCTCCACGTCTGGCTGCCCGATGCCATGGAAGGCCCGACACCGGTGTCCGCCTTGATCCACGCC
Source organism: Akkermansiaceae bacterium (assembly GCA_031389115.1). Taxonomy (GTDB): domain Bacteria; phylum Verrucomicrobiota; class Verrucomicrobiia; order Verrucomicrobiales; family Akkermansiaceae; genus Luteolibacter. Next base: position 20,140 of record JANMSI010000145.1, on the reverse strand, counting down.
GCGACCATGGTCGCCGCCGGGGTTTACATGCTGTTCCGCCTGCAATTCACCCTCGGCTTCGAACACTTCGAAGGCCTACAAGCCAGCACCGTCATCGCTTGGACCGGCGGACTCACCTCGCTGGCCGCCGCGCTGATGGCCACCCAGCAGGACGACATCAAGCGCGTGCTCGCCTACTCCACGCTCTCCCAGCTCGGCTATATGGTGATGGCCGTCGGACTCGTCGCCGGTGAAGCCGGGATGTTCCATCTCTTCACCCATGCGTGGTTCAAGGCATTGCTCTTCCTCGGAGCCGGCGCGGTGATCCATGCTTGCCACCACGAACAGGACATCTGGAAAATGGGCGGCCTGTTGAAAAAGATGCCGATCACCGGTATGACCTTCGCCCTCGGGACCGCCGCGCTCATCGCCGTGCCTTACGTGACATCTGGATTCTACTCGAAGGAGGAAATCCTCGCCGCCGCTTACGGGGGTAACAAGTTCCTCTTCGGCATCGCTGTCTTTGTCGTGTTTCTAACGACGTTCTACATGACCCGCGCGTTCGTGGTCGCCTTCCTCGGCAAGACCCGTTCTGAAAACGCGGATCACGCGCACGAGGTCGGTCCGCTGATGTGGATTCCGCTCGCGCTGCTGGCCGCAATGGCGATCGGTTCCGCATGGCTAACAGGCCCGCTGAACGCCATCGACCCGCGGGTTCATGCGCACGAGCACTTGGACGGGCACTATCTGATTCTCGGCGCGTCCATCGCCGCGCTGATTCTTGGTTTGCTCGCCGGTTACGTCCTTTACTCCGGCAAGGACAAGGACCCCGTCTCGATCCCACTCTTCCGCAACCGCTTCTACATCGACGAAATCTACGACAAAGGCCTCGTCCGTTATTTCCAGGACGCCTTCGCCGCCATCATCGCCTTCTTCGACGAGTTCATCATCAACGGCCTCATCGTCGGTGGTCTCAGCCGCGCCGCCGAATCGTTCGGTAACATTTTCCGCAAAATCCAATCCGGCAGCCTGCAAGGCTACGCCTTCGCCTTCGGCCTCGGCGTCCTCCTCGTCGTTTACTTCGCCGCATTCTAACACGGACCGCGAAATTCATTTCGCCCGAATCCCAGCAATCTTCCAAAATGCTCTTTCTCCTCGTCTTCCTTCCGATCGCCGCGTTCATCGCGATCCTCCTCGGCGCGCCCGCCAGGCTAACCGCCATCGCCGCCTCCGCGCTCAATCTCGTGCTGGGCCTCGTGGCAGTGTTCTGTTGGAAATCCGCTTTATGGTCGTTCACCGTGCCAGTCCTCGAAAAGCCGGCCCTCAATCTCGCCTTCGGCTTCACCGATGGCATGAGCGTCATCATGGTGCTGCTTTCCGTGATCGTCACTCTCGCCGCCGTGCTCTCCGGCAAGTCACCCGCAGGTCGTGAAAATCTCTACTACGGGTCCTCCCTGCTGATCTCCGGTGGCGCGCTCGGTGCATTTGCCGCGACCGACCTGTTTTTCTTCTTCGCCTTTCACGAGCTCGCGCTGATTCCGACCTTCCTGATGATCGGCATGTTAGGCCGGGGCGACCGCCGCGAGGCCGCTTGGAAAATCACCATCTATCTTGGCCTAGGCTCGATCGTTCTGCTCGCCGGACTCGTCTGGCTCGCCAACCTCACCGGCACTTTCAACATGGTGGAAATGGTTAGGTCAGCCGGCCAAGTCGATCCTGCCGCTCAGAAAGGCATCGCCGCGTTGCTTATTGTCGGCTTCGGCACGCTCGTTTCTCTGTTCCCGTTCCACTCGTGGGCAGCCCCGGCGTATGCCAGCGCGCCCGCGCCCGTCGCCATGCTGCACGCCGGTGTGTTGAAAAAATTCGGCCTTTACGGCCTGCTCCGGCTCGCCATCCCGCTGGTCCCCGAAGGCCTGCAATTCTGGCTCACTCCCCTGCTCGTCCTGCTGCTAGGGAACATCCTGTGGGTCGGCTGGGTCACCATTTCGCAGAAGCGCCTCGACCTCATGTTAGGCAACTCCTCGGTGATGCACATGGGCTACATCTTCCTCGCCATCGCCGCGCTCATCGCCTTCCCGGAAAATCCTCTGGCCCGCTCCGCCGCCATCGTCCTGATGTTCGCGCACGGCATCTCCATCGCCCTGCTCTTCGGCCTCGCCGACCGCATCGAGCGCAACACCGGCTCTCTCGATCTCCAGGATCTCGGCGGTCTCGCCAAATCCGCGCCGGGCCTCGCCTTCCTCTTCGGCATCGCCGCCATGGCCTCCATCGGGCTTCCCGGCCTCGCTAATTTCTCCGGGGAAATCCTCGTCTTCCTTTCCGCCTTCGCGGGCTACGACGGCACCACCGGACTTGGCCCCGTCCAGATCGCCTGCATCCTTTCCATCTGGGGCGTCGTGATTTCCGCCGTTTACATGCTCCGCGCCTACCGGAACATCTTCCAAGGCCCTCCGGTGAAAGTCACCGAAGCAGCCGCCGACCTAACGCTCGCCGACCGCATCCCGGCCACGCTGCTGATTATCGCCCTATTCGCCGTCGGCCTGTATCCGAACCTGCTGCTCAATCTCCTCAAGTAATCCTCATTCTTGAATCTGGATTCTGGACTCTGAAATCTTTCTCCCATGCCCGCCTACTACCTCGAAGCCCTAACTGTCACCCTCGGCATCGTCCTACTCATGGCCGAAGCGTTCTGCTCGTGCAAGAGCAAGGCCTGGGTCGGCATCTCTGCGGTGATCGGCCTCGCCTTCATTCTCGTCCTCACTTTTCTCGCCATCGGCCCGGACGCAAAACCCGACGCCGATTGGGCCAAGTGGCCGCTGTGGAACTTCTACAATTTCGACGGCCTTGCGAAATTTTACAAAATCTTCGCTCTCGTCACGACCATCCTCGTGCTGCTGTTAGCGGTCGATTATCGGAAAATTCTTGCCCGTTTCACCGAATCCCCGGACTCGGAAAACGGCACCGGCGAATTCTACGCGCTCCCAGTCTTCGCCTGCGCCGGGATGATGTGGCTCGCGTCGGCCAAGGATCTTGCCGGAGCGTTCGTCGCGCTCGAACTCGTCACCGTCACCTTCTACATCCTTGTCGCTTACATGCGCCGCAACGTCGGCTCGCTCGAAGCGGGCGTGAAATACCTGATCCTCGGCGCGCTCAGCACGGGCTTCCTCGTTTACGGCATCGCCTGGGTTTACGGCTCGCTCGGCACGATGGATCTGGACCAAATGGCCCAGGCGCTCATCCCCCGGACCATCACTCCCATCGCGGCAGACAGCTTTACCTATTCGCCGGTCCCTCTAACGCCGCTGCTCTTCGGCGTAGCGCTGGTCATGGTCGGCCTGGGTTTCAAAATCGGCGCCGTGCCGATGCAAGTCTGGATCCCGGACGTCTATCAGGGTGCGCCCACCCCGGTCACCGCGTTTCTATCTGTTGGATCAAAGGCCGCTGGCTTCATTCTTACCATTCGTTTCCTCGAGCCGTTTCTTTCCAGCGAACTCACTCGCGGACCAGTCGTCACGCTGTTGTTGATGCTTGCCTGCGCCACCCTGCTCTTCGGAAATCTCGCGGCCATCCCGCAGACAAACTTCAAGCGCCTGCTCGCCTATTCCTCCATCGCCCACGCCGGGTTTCTCATTCTCGCGCTCGCTGCCTGGAAAACCGAGACCGCCACGTCTGAAGGTTCGGCCAAGGTCGTTTCCTTCTACCTCGCCACCTACCTGCTGATGACGCTCGGCGTCTTCTTCGTCCTCGCCCAGGTCCGCATCCAGCGCGACGGGGAGATGATCAAGGATTTCAACGGCCTTGGAAAAACCAACCCGCAGCTCGCGCTCGCCCTCACCGTTTTGTTAGCGGCGCTCGCTGGCGTCCCTCTCACCGCCGGCTTCATTGGCAAGTTCCTCGTCTTCTCGCTCGCCGTCGAAGCGCAGCTTTGGTGGGGCGTCGGCATCGCCTTCGTCGCGGCCGCCGCCGGGTTTTATTACTATTTCAATGTCGTCCGCGCGATGTGGTGGGCCGCTCCGGCTAACGACACGGCAATTGTCCTGCCACCTATCAGCAAGGCCTGCATCGCGGTTCTAACCATCGCCGTGCTCGTCCTGGGCTTCTGGCCGCAGCCCATCTGGGCGCTCCTCCGCTGAGGCGACACGGTGAAAGGGGGCTGGACAGCCAGCCGGGTGGCTTCCACTTTTCGCGCATGGATACGCTCAACATTTTCCCCCCGCGCGGCGGAAAGTCGGAGATCGAGGAAGGCGCCGATTTCTCCCCGAAATTTGACGCGGATGGCCTGATTCCCGCGATGGCCATGGACGCCACCACCCGCGAGCCGTTGATGCTTGCCTACATGAACGAGGAATCGCTACGGCGGACCTTGGAAATCGGCGAGGCCGTTTACTGGTCACGCTCGCGGAAGGAATTCTGGCACAAGGGCGCGACCTCCGGCCACATCCAGAAAATCGTGGAAATCCGTACCGATTGCGATCAGGACGCGCTGATTTTACTGGTCGAGCAAATCGGTGCCGGAGCGTGCCATACCGGGCGCAACTCGTGTTTTTACCGCAAGGTCATCGGCGTCCCCGGCGCGGTCCCGGCGAAGCTGGAGATGATCGGCGACGGCAGGTCGTTCGATCCCGCGACCGTTTATGGACCCGCGTAAATTTTCGATCAATTTCGCGGTTGCAATTGCCACGGTCAGCCGCTAGCTCTCCCGCCCCGCGCGTCAGGGCATACGGCAACGACATCGCAGGCACCACATTACTTTTCCGCCAAGGAGGACCCCATGCACATCATTAAGAAAATCGAGTCAGAGCAATTGAAGCAAGACGTCGCCGAGTTCAATGTCGGCGATACCGTGAAGGTCCATTGCCGCGTTCAGGAAGGCAACAAGGAGCGGATCCAGATCTTCGCAGGCATCGTTCTGGCCCGCAGTGGGTCCGGCGTGAACGCCGCATTCACCGTGCGCAAAATCTCTTATGGCGAGGGCGTCGAGCGCGTGTTCCCGCTGCACACTCCGCGGATCGCGAAAATCGAAGTCACCAACAAGGGCAAGGTCCGCCGCGCCAAGCTTCATTATCTCCGCGAACGCGTCGGCAAGCGCGCCCTTCTCGTGAAGAGCGCCAACTGATCGGACCGGTCCCATTTCAATCACGACGCCCCGCCCGGATACCTGGCGGGGCGTTTTGTTTTTGCGATTTCCGCTTTCCCGGCGGCAGGGTCCACGCCACGTTGCCGCCGTGCGCGTTCCCATACCGATGATCATTCTGCTCGTCGTGGCCGTCGTGGGCGGCACCTGGTGGAGCAACACGCGCCACATGGATTTCGTGACCCCGCCCACCACCGCCGCACTGGAGGCGCTCCGCATCAAGGTGGAGTCGTCTCTACCCCGGGAGGATCAGTCTGACGATGCGATTTCGGTTCCGACCCTGGTGAAAATTCCCGAGCCGCCGCCTTCCCCGCCCGAGCCGGAAATCGACCTGGGCGATCTCACCACACCACCCACGTTGCAGCACTACGGCGACTTATCGCCTCAAGGTGCAGCGCATCTGATCGAGCTTGCGAACGGACTAGAGAAAAAGGGCGAATTCCACAGGGCCTTGCTGGCTTGGGAAAGAGTCATCGATTTCACCAAGTCGGACGAATCTCAGGCCGCCACCGCCATTTCCTCGATCAAGCGTCTGCGCCCCACCCTGCCCGATTGGAACTCCAAACCCGAGGCCAAGCTCACCGTCACGATCCATGCCGGCACGGGCCCCAAACTCGCTAAATCCCTTGCGTCCGTCCTCCAGGACATCGCCCGCGATCTCGAGGCGGCCTCTTCTGGCATCGTGAAATTCACACCAAAGGTCACGGTCGGCAAAACCAGTTCCTCTGGGAAAAAACCAACGCCGGTTGCGCTGTGGCTGTCCGGACCGGACAAAAAATCCACCGCGACGGAAGTTCTGTCGTTCACCGTGGACGCTTCGGATTCACTTCGCCAGGACGCTCTGAAAACCATTTTCCAGCTCGTCCGCAGCCACCTCGGCCGCACCACCCGCTACACCCCGCCCGCGGATTTGGCGGAGGATGAGGATCCGCAGAGCGCCCTGAACTTCCGGGTGACCCGGCTTTGCTGGCGGGAATTCGCCGCCGCCCTGAATGTCCCGCAAAAAAAGGCGAAGTAATCGGTCGTTGGTCTAAGTTCCTTCCAATCCCGAACGTTTCATCCCCGGAAAAAATGTTTCATCGCTGCCTCATCCTCATCCCTTTTCTCGCCGTTTTCGCGCGCGCGGAAACGGTCAAGCCGTCCGTGGTCAAACTCGATGGCACGCGCTATCAAATCGGTGACGTGATCTTCGATGAGAAATCCCGGGAAATCCGCTTCACGACAAAAGTGAACATGACCCAGGGCCTTCTGGAATATTTGATCGTCCATCAGAAGGGAAAGGTCCACGAAGCGCTGCTGATCACGGAAATCTCGCCGGCACACCTGAATCTTGCCTTCACACTCCTCCGCTATCCGCCATCGCGCGAACTCTATCCGCTGCCCGATGAGGCCGGTGGCATCTCGAACAAGTTTCCGGAGGTCCCCGCGGACGTTAAAGCCGCGGCCCGGGTAAAAATCGACGTGGAGTGGACCGCTGAGGAAAAAGTCCGCCGCGTCCCGATCAACGAGTGGATCCAGCATGCCGTGAAATCCTCCGCGATGCCCGCCGGGCCTTGGGTTTACACCGGGTCGGATATCTTCGAAGGAAAATTCATCGCCGAAACCAGCGGCGATGTGGCCGCCATTTTTCTCGCCCAGTCCGCGATCCTCAATTATCCGGGCGAGGATCACGACGACGACAACGTGTGGACGCCTTTTCCGAAACGGGTTCCCGCCGAAGGAACAAAGATCACCGTGATCATCGCTCCCTACCAGAACGCCAAACCTCTCCCGAAACCATGAAACTTCTATCCACATTGATCATCCTCGGCACGGCTGCCACCAGCGCCGCTGCGGAAAACGCTACCCAATATGAATCGCTCAAGCAGGAGATCCGCCAGTCGATCGCCCGCGGCAATGCCTGGCTGAAAACCCAGCAGAAGCCTGCCGGCCATTGGGACGATGACGGCATCCCCGCATTCACCGCGCTGGCTCTGACGGCCGCCACCCGCGACCCCAGCCTGGATCGCAAGGCTCCGTTTCCCGAGCACATCGAAAAAGGTTTCACGTGGCTGCTGGCCCAGCAAAAGGAAGACGGCGGCATCTTTAACCGGGGTCTATCCGTTTATAACACCGCCACCTCGGTGACCGCGCTGGTCGCCGCCGGACGCGAAGGCTACGAGCCCGCCATCGTTAGGGCCCGCAAGCATCTGATCGAGAATCAATGGGATCTCGGCAAGAAAAAGGAATCGGACAATCTCAACGACGGCGGTGTCGGCTACGGTTCCAAAAATGACCATACCGACATGTCCAACACCTACCTGGCCATTGAGGCTCTCGCGCTTTCGAAGAAGATCATCGAGGACGGCAAACATGGCGATCAGCCGGATCTCGATTGGGACGCCGCCGTCCAGTTTCTTTCACGCAGCCAGAATCTGGAGGAAACCAACGACCAGACCTGGGCGTCTAACGATCCGAAGAACAAGGGTGGATTCATTTATGCTCCGGGCCAATCCAAAGCCGGTGAGGACAAGCTTGCCGACGGCCGCACCGCGCTGCGCTCCTACGGATCCATTTCCTACGCCGGGCTGCTTTCCTTCGTCTATGCCAAGGTCAGCGCCGACGACCCGCGTGTGCTCGCCGTCAAGGGGTGGCTTGGGAAAAACTATACAATTGCGGAGAATCCCCACATGGGCAGCCAAGGTTTGTATTATTACTATCAGACCATGTCCAAGGCGCTCACCGCCGCCAATGTCGGAATGCTCGAACTCGAAGACGGCCAGAAGGCCGACTGGCGCAAGGATCTGGGAGAAAAGCTGCTCGCCCTCCAGCGTGAGGATGGTTCTTGGGTGAATGACAATGGCCGCTGGATGGAGTCCAATCCGGTGCTGGTGACGGCTTACACGGTGCTTTCGTTAGAGCAAGTTTACGATTCGATCCCTGAGAAATAACCCCAGCGGTCGCTACGCGACGGGATCATCCGTGGGTTGAAACCACGGCTTTATACACAAGTAGATCGGCATCGCGAATTTTTGCGGCGGATGAAATTAACATGAAAGCCGCACTTTTTCATCTCACCTGTTCACTCGTCATGGTGCGTGCGGAAGTCATCGAAGAATCCATCGCATCCTCCGGTGTGAAATTCCGTGTGGTTCGCGTCGCCCCGGAAGCGGTGCGGTTGGTTTGGAAGGACGAGAACGGAGAGTTCTACCGCAGTTTCGACCGCGTCCAGGCCTTCTTCGCAAAACAAGGCAAGTCCGCAAAATTTCTGATGAACGCCGGCATTTACGAACCCGGCGGCATTCCCAGCGGACTGCACATCGAAGGCGGAAAATCTCTTCGTCCCATCAATCTGGCGGACGCTCCCGGCAACTTTTTCCTGAAGCCTAACGGCATCTGCACCTTCGCCAAATCCGGCGCATTCATCGGCACGTGCGCCGCATGGCAGCAACGGGTTCCCGGCCTGGATTCGTGGGGCATCCAGTCCGGCCCAATGCTTCTGATCGACGGCAAGCGCCACCCGGCGTTCCGCGAAGGCTCCGTTAGCAAACTCCATCGAAACGGCGTCGGAGTGGACGCGGTGGGGAAGTTGGTTTTCGCGATGACGAACAACGGCGATGGGGTGAATTTCTGGGACTTCGCCGGGCTGTTTCTCAAGCTCGGCTGCAAGAACGCGCTGTTCCTCGACGGCGGCATTTCCCAGATGGCGGTGAACCCGGACAAGCCTGTTCAAAGCAACCAGTTCGCGGCGATGTTTGTGGTCGCCGAATGAGCGATTCTTGATTGTTTACTGCGAAGTCCCCAGAGTTTTCCAGCGAGCGCGGTCATCCACGCGGCCCGCGAACTCGTCTTCCGCAGCGATCCCGAGGCACTGGGCAAGCTGGCGAAACTCCATTTCAAAACGACCACCGCAGTGCTCGGGACTTCTCCAACAGACGGGAGCAATTAGATATTCAGGACGAAGCCGTTCCAGAAATTCCCCGCGGTTTGAAGTTTCCTCCGCCTCTGGCACGAAAATCGCAGGGAATTAAACGATTTTTGGCGGGACAAATCCGACCCTGTCATGCTTGAGTCAGCGCACCTCGCTAGTTTTCAATATTCTCCCTACTCCCCATGGCCACCATCACCAAACGCGAACTCGTCATCAAGATCACCGATCAACTTGGCGCAAAGGGTCTCGAAATCACCCAGCAGGACGTGCTCGAAGTCGTCCAAACGCTCATCGATGAAATCACTGATTCGCTGGCCCACGGCGACACCGTCGTCATGCGGAATTTCGGCGCCTTCCAGGTCCGTGAAATGAAAGCCAAGATCGGCCGCAACCCGAAAGACCCCGGCAAGGATGTCCCCATCCCCGCCCGCGCCGCCGTGAAATTCAAACCCGGCAAGGAGATGAAGGAAAAAGTCGCCACCACCCTTCAAGTCATCCGCGAGCGCAAACAGTGATTTCAAGCTGCCTGAAAAAAGCCCCGCTCCGCCTCGCCGCAGTTTGCAGCGCGGCGGTTCTCGTTTCCACCTCGTGCTTCTCCCGCCCCGGCGGTCACGATGGCTATCAGACCCGCGCCTACACCGTCCGGGGCCAGCACTATCAACCGATGAGCGTCGATGCCGCGCTCGATTTCGAGGAAACCGGCGGCTGCTCATGGTATAACGAATCCTCATTCTTCGGCCTCAAACGCGGTAACACTTCGCTCGGAGAAAAAGTCATGCCTTGGCATCTAACCGGTGCCCACAAGACCCTTCCGCTCCCCTGCCTCGTCAAGGTCACCAACCTGAAAAACGGCAACACCCTCAAGGTCCGGATCAACGACCGCGGCCCGTTCATCGCCGGCCGCCATCTCGACGTCACTCCGCGTGCCGCCAAAAGACTCGGCTTTTACGACCAAGGCATCACCACCACGAAGATCGAAGTGATTTCCGTCGGCGACGGCTCCTACAAGCGCAAGAGACGCGGCTGGTTTTTCTAACGACGCGGAGATCGCCGGGTCGCCGCGCATCCATCCCCCTCTGCGATCACGCAACGATTACTACAAAAGATCACCTGATACGGGCAGCTAGCAGCCGCTCCCTCTCTGTTTCCGGACTTGAACAAGCGGGAACTCCGCCCGCAGACTCCGCCCGCTCCCGGCGAGCGCTTTTCCTTATGTCCAACTTTCCTGAAATTCGCGTCTTTGCCCCTGCTACGGTGGCCAACGTCGCCTGCGGTTATGACGTCCTCGGTTTCGCCATCGATGCTCCCGGCGATGAAATCGTGGTCCGCCACTGCGACAAGCCCGGCCTGCACATCACGAAAATCACCGGCGACAACGGCAAGCTCCCGAAAAATCCCGCCCAAAACACCGCCGGCGTCGCCGCCCTCGATCTGCTCAAACACCTCGGCATGTCCGACCGCGGCATCGAGATGGAGATCCACAAAAAAATGCCCTTCGGCTCCGGCCTCGGTTCGTCCTCCGCCTCGGCCGTCGCCGGTGCCTTCGCCGTGAACAAACTGATAGGCGATCCGCTCAGCAAGAAGCAGCTTTTGCCCTTCGCCATGGCCGGCGAAGCCTCGGCAGACGGTGCCTGGCACGCCGACAATGTCGCGCCCTGCCTCTTCGGCGGCATCGTTTTCATTCGCTCGAATGTCGAGCTCGACTTCGCCCAGATCCCCGCGCCCAAAAACTTGTGGGCTGCCGTCGTCCACCCCGACATCGAGATCCTGACCAAGGTCGCCCGCGAAATCCTGCCCAAGGAGATCCCGTTGGAAAACGCCACCCAGCAGATCGGCAACCTCGGCGGCCTGCTCTGCGGTCTGATCCAAGAAGATTACGGCCTCATTTCCCGCTCCATCCATGACGTGATCGCCGAGCCACGCCGCCAGAAACTCATCCCGGATTTCTACAAGGCGAAACGCGCCGCGCTCGCCGCCGGAGCTCTCGGTTTCTCCATCTCCGGCGCCGGCCCATCCGTCTTCGCTCTCTGCGAAGGCGAGGAAACCGCCCGCAAGGTGGCCGATGCCATCAGCAAGGTCTTCTACGGAATTCCGATAGAAAACCAGAGCTACGTCTCGCGCATCAATCCTCACGGGGTGCATGTGATTGAGTAAGCGGTTTCACAAATCTTGAATCCGGCTACGGGCGGGTTCCGTTACCAGTTAGAGTGGCGCGGCTTTCATCTTGGGAATTTTTCATCATCCCGCGGTAGCGCCAGGGCGCGTAGCCTTCCTTCAGCAACTTTTCCCGATAGAGTCCGCAGGCGCTCACCCGCCAGACGGGGAACGGTCCGGCTTCGTAGGCGGCGATTTCCTGGCCGGGCACTTTCCATTTCACGAACAGCACGACGTGCTTGTCGTTGAGCAGGATGTCGCCCGGCCGCAGTTCCTCCCAGGAGGCGAGCGGATCGCAAATCTGATGGAGCTCGCGGGTGGAATACGGGCGCCTGAGATTCCAACACCGCGAGACAAAGCCGGAGCAGTCGATGCCGCAGGATTCAGCGCTGGTTCCAGAATCTCCCAGCTTGCGTTTGGCCGCATCGCCGACGTCGCCCGCCGTTTTCCCAGCGGCGATTTTTGTGAGAAACGACTCCGGCGTGTCGAAGCCGCCCCACTGATAGGGCATGCCTTTCGCAGCAATGCCGGGTTCCCACCAGCCGCGGCGGTCGCAGTGCTTCGCGATCGTCCGGTCCGGGGTGTGTACGACGATTCCCTGCGAATCCGGCCCATGCCGGACATGCCTGGACTCGGGCATCCACTGGACTTGGGTGTAGCGATAGGCGGTGGCGATCGCCTCATCCCGCGTAACCTGCGGCGCGCATGAAACCAGAAGAATCGCGGCGAGAATCAGTTGGAGGAATTTCACGTGCGAAAGGGATATTCCGCGAGCCAGTGGCAAGTCACGGGGAAACCACCGCTCGGCTTGCTTGATCTTCCCGCAGAAACTCCCAAACTCGCGCCAGTTGGAAAAATGCACGGAACGCTTCGATTCGAGAATGTAACTAAGCGCTTCGGCGATTTCACTGCCGTTGACCGGGTGACGCTGGAAATCAACCATGGCGAAGTCGCATCGCTGTTAGGTCCGTCTGGCTGCGGCAAGACCACCCTGCTGCGGATGGCCGCAGGATTTGAAAGCCCTGATCACGGACGCGTGCTGCTAGACGGCCGCGACATCACCCACCTTCCCCCCGAGAAGCGTCCGTTGAATACGGTGTTTCAAAACTACGCCTTGTTTCCGCATCTCAGCGTCCGTGATAACATCGCCTTCGGGCTGAAAATCGCCAAACGGTCAAAGGCGGAAATCAACCGCGAAGTGGAGCGGATGCTGGAACTGGTCGATCTAACCGCCCACGCCGGAAAGCTTCCCGGCAATCTATCTGGCGGACAAAAGCAACGCGTCGGCATCGCCCGCGCGCTGGCGAACAAGCCGCAGGTTCTACTGCTAGATGAACCGCTTGCCGCCCTGGATTTAAAATTGCGCCAGCGCCTGCTAGTCGAGCTTCATGCGATCCACAAGGAAGTGGGCATCACCTTTCTTTACGTGACCCACGACCAGGGCGAGGCGATGTCCATTTCCGACACGATCGCGGTGATGCACCAGGGTCGCATCGAGCAAACCGGCAAGCCCGCGGAGATTTACGAGACGCCGCGGACGTCCTTTGTCGCCGCCTTTATCGGCGACACGAATTTCCTCGAAGGCCGCGTGACGGAACCTCTGGGCGAACGATTTTCCCTCGCGGACATTCCAGGACTTGGCGGGGTGATCTTCGACAACGACAAACCGGTGCGCCCCGGCGAACGGATCCATCTCTCGTTGCGACCGGAAAAACTGATCGTCACCCGCGACAAACCACAGTCCGGTCACTGGGACAATTGCGTAACCGGGCTCGTGGAGCAGGTGATTTATTTCGGCTCGCACACCCGCTACTGGGTGCGTTGCGGCAATCACCTACTTTGCGCCGAGCGGCAACATCGCACGCTGCATGTCGATGATTTCGCTCCGAGCTGGGGAAACTCCGTCTGGCTGCGCTGGCACGCCACCGACGGCTATCTGCTAGACTAGTATCGTCCCGAGGACGAGGAACTGCTCACGCTGCCTGAAGTGGGTGGCCCCAAATCATGAAGTCGAGTGGTCGCGGATCGCATCGTAAACATACCAGTCCTCCAACCGCTTCCTCGCCCACGGAGTCTTCCGCAGAAACGTCAGGCTGGATTTGATGGTCGGGTCGAACATGAAACAACGGATCGGGATTTGATGACTCATTTCCTGCCAGCCATGACGATCCACCACGGACTTCAGAACGGTCTCCAAGGTCACGCCATGCAAGGGATCGTTCGGGTGCGGCGAGGGTGAGGACATCGGTCACGAAGCTAGGCGAGCGTCCAGTCGGCGTCCAGAAGATCGGCGGGGATCTCGACGAATCCTTCTACAAAAAAGCCGGACGGGGCGAACCCGTCCGGCTTTTGAATGGAACTCGCGGGCGAGACGCCCACGCTCCTTGAGTTAATCTTCCTGGCCCGGACTCCAGTCTTCGGAAGCGGCGGCAGCGAGGTTGAACGCTTGCTCGAGGCCGACCATCTCGGAAGATGGACGGAGGCTTTCGAAGCTGGCGCTTTCCTTTTTCAATTGGTCGTCGGAGTAACCGACAGCCTTGATGGAAAGACCGATGCGGCGCTCGACCTTGTCGACCTTGATGACGCGGGCTTCGATCTCTTCGCCGACCTTGATGATGTCCTTGACCTTCTCCACGTGGTCTTCGCTGAGTTGCGAAATGTGGATGAGGCCGTCGATGTCACCGTCGAGGCTGATGAAGGCGCCGAAGGACGCGATCTTGGCAACGGTGCCCTTGACGAGGTCGCCGACCTTGAAGCGATTGTCGATGAGGCTCCATGGGTCGCCTTCGGTTTGTTTGATACCGAGGGAGACGCGTTGGTTGGCCTTGTCGATCGCGAGGACGATGGCTTCGACTTCGTCGTTCTTTTTGAGAACTTCGGACGGGTGATTGATCTTGCGGGTCCAGGACATGTCCGAGACGTGGATCATGCCGTCGATACCTTCTTCGAGTTCCACGAACGCACCGTAAGCGGTGAGGTTTCTAACCGGGCCCTTGATGGTGGCACCGACCGGGTAGCGGAGTTCGATTTGATCCCATGGGTTCGAATCGAGCTGACGCACGCCGAGCGAAATCTTCTGCTCCTCGATGCTGATGCCGAGGACAACGGCCGAGATTTCCTGACCGATTTCGAGAACATCGCTCGGGCGAGTGATGCGCTTGACCCAGGAAAGTTCGGAAACGTGCACGAGGCCTTCGACGCCGCGCTCGATTTCGATGAACGCGCCGTAGGGCAGGAGCTTGGTGACCTTGCCTTTGACGTTGTGGCCGATCGGATATTTCCGCTCGATGTCTTCCCAGGGATTTTCGGAGGTCTGCTTGAGGCCGAGCGAAACGCGCTCTTTCTCGCGGTCCACGTCGAGGATGACGACATCGACAGACTGGCCGATGTGGAGGAGCTCGGAAGGATGATTGATGCGGCCCCACGACATGTCGGTGATGTGGAGGAGTCCGTCCATGCCTGCGAGATCGACGAAGGCGCCGAAGTCGGTGATGTTCTTGATCGCGCCGGTGACCTTGTCGCCGATTTTGACGGATTGAAGGAAGGTCTGGCGTTGCTCGGAGCGCTCGGCTTCGATGACCTCGCGGCGGGAAATGACGATGTTTTTCCGCTCGTCGTTGATCTTGACGATCTTGAATTCGTAAACGTTGCCGACGTATTCGTTGAGGTCCTTCGGTGGGATGATGTCCACCTGCGAGCCGGGAAGGAAAGCTTCGACGCCGACATTGACGGTGAGGCCGCCTTTGACGACCGCCTTGACCTTGCCGCGGACGAGACCGCCGTCCTGGAAGACTTTGACGATCTTTTCCCAGTTTTGTTTGTGGGCGGCTTTTTCCTTCGAGAGGACAACCATGCCCTCGTCGTTCTCAAGTTTTTCGAGCAGCACTTCGATCTCGTCGCCGATTTCGATTTCCTCATCCTCGAACTCGTTCGATGGGATGGCTCCTTCGGATTTGTAGCCGATATCGACTAGGATGACCTGAGGGCGGATTTCAAGAATCGTGCCTTTGACAATCGATCCTTCGCGGAATTCGCGGAACTTGGAGTCGATCAGGTCGTTGAGTGCCTGGTTGGTGGGTTCCGCACATGCGTAAGCCATAATGGTATCTGGTTTGGGGTTGTGTTAGTTGGTTACGTTTCCTTCCTGCAATTGCCCCGGAGGATAAAACTGACAGACACCGGGGCGCCAACCGTCTGCCAGTAGAAAGAAAAACGAATCGCGAAACTAGAGTCCGAAACCTCGATGGCAAGGCCAAACGAAAGGGAATTTCCATGACTACCAAGCAGCTTCCTTGCCTTCTGAAAATGTAAGGCCATACTCGCGAGGTAAGGATTTCCATATGACGCACTCCACCATCACTCATAAAGGACAGACCACTCTTCCCGTCCAAATTCGCCGCGCACTGCATTTGAAAGCCGGGGATAAACTCGTGTATGAAATCCAAGGCGATGCGGTGCTCATCCGCCAGCATCCCGGAGTGCAGTCGGTTTTTGGGGTGCTCAAGCCGCCAACTTCGAAAACCGGCGTTCCATTTGAGGTGGCGCGCTCGAAATCCCGTGCGGCATGGGTGGCGGAAATATCGCAGGAAGGCGCACGGTGAAGGCGTTGCTTCTGGATACCAACGTCTTAATCCGCTTCGTCACCGGTGAGCCGACCGACCAAGCCGGGGAAGTCGCCGAACTCTTCGCCGCCGCAGAAACCGGGAAAGTCCGGCTCAATGTATTGCCCATGGTCCTCGCCGAGGCGGTCTTCGTCCTGACCGGCTACTACGAGCAACCCAGATCCAAAGTCGCCGAAGTGCTGGCTCATCTCATTTCCTGCCCCGGATTTCACTCGGTCGAACGTGAACCCATGCTTCGTGCCCTCAAATTGTTCGGCTCGGGCAAGATCGATTTTGTCGATTGCTATCTCGCCGCGACATCCATCATCAACGCCAGCACGGTGATTTCCTATGACAAGGATTTTGATAAAATCCATGGCGTCACCCGCAAGAAACCTACGGCAGCGCGTTAGAAACTCCGCGCTTCTCACGCCCGTCGGGCTGGGTTCCAATCCCGCCGCACTTCCGATGTCCGAGAATTTCTATCAACAAACCACCGCCGCGCCCGCGACGCCATTCGATGTCTCGCTGCGACCCCCGGCGTTCTCCGAATTCATCGGCCAGGAAAAGGTCAAGGAGCGCATTCTCTTGATGCTGGAGGCGGCGAAACAGCGCGGCGATGTCCTCGACCATGTCCTCCTATCAGGCCCGCCGGGCTTGGGAAAGACCACCCTCGCCAACCTCATTGCCAAGGCCGCTGGGTCCCAGCTCCACACAACCTCCGGCCCGCAGATCGAAAAGGCCGGCGACCTCGCGGGCATTCTCACGAACATCCAGAAGGGCGACATCCTCTTCATCGACGAGATCCACCGCCTTCACCCCGCCATCGAGGAATATCTCTACCCCGCGATGGAGGACTTCCGACTGGACATCATCATCGACTCCGGCCCGTCCGCACGCTCGATCCAGATCAATTTGCCGCGCTTCACCCTCGTCGGCGCGACCACGCGCTCCGGCATGCTGACCGCTCCGCTGCGGTCCAGGTTCGGCCTGGCCAACCGCCTGGATTACTACACACACGACGAGCTCGCGCTCATCATCGAGCGCTCCGCCGGCTTGCTCGACGTGCCGATCGAACGCGCCGGCGCGCTCGAGGTCGCCTCCCGTTCGCGCGGCACCCCTCGCGTCGCTAACGCACTGCTCCGCTGGGTCCGCGACTTCGCCCAAGTCCGCGGCGAGGGCCACATCGATGGACAAATCGCCGACGCCGCGCTCGCCATGATCGAGATCGATTCCCAAGGCCTCGATGAAATGGACAAGCGCCTGCTCGAAGTCCTCATCTACAAATTCAACGGCGGCCCCGTCGGTCTGAACTCCCTCGCCGTCGCCGTCGGCGAGGATGCCGCGACCATCGAGGAGGTCCACGAGCCGTTCCTCATCATGCAGGGCTTCCTCATGCGCACTCCGCGCGGCCGCACCGCCATGCCCGCCGCCTATGCGAAAATCGGCGCGCCGCTGCCGGCATCCCGACCCGACGAACCGACGTTGTTTTAGAAGCCACGTCCCGAAAACACCATTGCGCAGGTCGCCATTCGCGCTCTGTTTCACGCATGAAAATCAAATCCCTCCTCTTTTCGTTCCTAACGGTCTCCACCATGGCCGATGAGCCGCAACCCGCCGGCATTTACGTCGAAGAAGCTCCGCTACCCGTTGGCTGGCCTAAGCCCGGTCCTTACGAAAAGGTTACCGAGAAACGCTATCCCGCCTACCGCGCCGCCTTCACCAGCGGCGGCACCGAGACCTTCACCTTTTGGACGCTCTTCGCCCACATCAAGCGCAAGGACATCCCAATGACCGCCCCTGTGGAAAAATCAATGACGGCGGCGGACAACGGGAAACTCCGGCAGCAATCCATGGCGTTTCTCTATCAAAACGACCGCGTCGGCACGCTGGGAGCGGATGGCGAAAAAGTTGAGGTGCGCGATGTTCCGGCGAGCCTCGCACTCGGCTACACTTGGCAGGGAGACGACTCGCAGGAGAATGTCGCCAGGGCGAAAGCCGCGTTGGATGCTTCCCTAAATCTCCGGAAGGCAACGGCAAAATCCTTCCGCCTCCTCGGTTACAACGGACCCGGCACGCCGCGTGACAAACGAACCTGGGAGCTCCAAGCCGTGCTGGACTAACAAGGACAGGCGAAAATCGAGCGGGCTTGTGATGACAATCGGGCGCTCCTACCCTCCCGCCTCATGAATCTCATCGTTAAGGAAACCATCCAGCGCTGTCGCACCGCCGGCCTGCGCCGCACCAAAGCCATGGAGGAGCTCGTCAGCACCTTGCTGGAGAGCCAGCGCCCCATGACCCTATCCGAGCTCGCCGCCTCCAAGCGCCTCACTGACCAGTGCGACAAGGCCACCGTTTTCCGCCTCCTCCAGCGTCTCACCGAGCACGGCCTTGTCCGCCGCCTCGGCCTGCATGAGCGCGCCGCCTACTTCACCCTGCTCGTTCCAGGAAATCACAGCGACTACCTGATTTGCACCACGTGCGGCAGCATCGAGCCCATCGCAGCCCCCTGCCCCGTCCACCAGCTCGAGGACGAGATCCGGGAAAAAACCGGCTTCCGGAATCTCTACCACGAGCTGGAATTCTTCGGCGTCTGTCCGAAATGCGCCTGACCCACGCCCCGCGCTAACCTCACCCCGACCCCGAGGATTGCTAAAAATCCGAGTCCACCCATCATGCGTTCCGTGAAAAAAACCAATCCATTTCCCGGCATGAATCCTTGGCTGGAGGAGCACTGGCCCGGCGTGCATTCGCGTCTCATCGCTTACCTCGCTGATTCCATCGCGGCAAAACTCCCCGACGATCTCCAGTCCCGCCCCGAAGAAGGCGTAAGCATTTCCGCCGACGGCAGCGAGCAAAACTTCCGCGCCGACGTCACCGTCAAGCAGCCCTGGCAGGAAGGCCAGCCGCCGTCATGGACCCCCACCGACGACGAGCTCGAAGCCCGCGCCGCCATCCCCACCATCGTCCAGACCGCCCCCATGACCGAGCGCTGGATCGAGATCCGCGAGGCCAACGGTCGTCTCATCACCGTCATCGAGATCCTCAGCCCCGGAAATAAAAACGGCGCCGGCTGGCACGAATACATCGCAAAACGCCGCATCCTCCTGGAGTCCCCGATCAGCCTCGTGGAAATCGATCTCCTCCTCGGCGGTCGCCCCGTTTTCCCGGAAGGCTTTGCCAAACTGCCACTGCTCGAGGCCGCCCACTACTTCATCAACACCAAGCGCGCCGGCGAGGGCCTGCGCCGGGAAATCCTCCGCCCGCTCCTCCGCGAGCCCCTCCCCGTCATCCGCATCCCCCTGCGGCGGGGCGAAAAGGACGTCTTCATCGACCTCCAGCCCCTCGTCGATCAAGTCCACGAAATCGGGCGCTACCACCTGCTCGACTACCGCAGACTGCCCGACCTCCCCCTCGCAGCCGATGACCAGCAGTGGTTGCAGTCCCGCCTGCTCCAGTGACGCCCCCTCCGTGGCTGCCGCGTCTCGCGGCAGGCCGTGATTGCGGCGTCTCGCCGCAATACCCCCCAGCTCACCTCACCACCATCATCTCCCGCCCGCCATGCAGTGCCCCTTCTGTCAGACCCCGCTCAGCGCCGCCGCTCCCGAGTGCCCGTCCTGCCGCCTCACCTTCCCCCGCACCATGCCCATGGCTGGCGCGCTCCCCCGGCTGGAGCCTGAAGTCGCCGACACCACCGGCCTGCTCACCCCTGCGGATCGGGAAAAATTGCGCCGCAGCATTGCCCGGCTCCAGCGCCGCTTCCCCCAGCTCGTCCTGCAAATCGTCATCCACGTCTTCCCCCCCGAGCACCCTTTTTCCATGCACGTCTTCGCCATGTTCAATGCCGCGAACTTCGCCGGCGGCCTCCGCCGCGGCCGGGACAATCACGCCCTCCTCCTCGCCCTCGATCCCGTCCGTGGCGAGGCCGCCATCATCCCCGGCTACGGCCTCGAAGAGTTCTTGGAAACCGCCGCGCTCGACCCCCTCCTCCACCTCGCCGCCCCCCACTGGCAGGCCACCCGCTGGGCCGATGGCCTCCTCGGCATCCTCGATGCCCTCGACCCCCTCCTAGAATCCATCGCCATCCCCGAGACCACCCCCGCCCCCAGCGATTTATAAAAAGTGGCAGCCCGCCCCGTGGCTGCCGCGTCTCGCGGCAGGCCGTGCTGGAGGCGTCTCGCCTCCAGTCCCTTCTTCACCCGAACGCCTTCAAAAACCCCACCTCGATCGCCAACGGCTCGAACGCATTCGTCTCCAGCGTCCGCCGCAGCGACTCCAGCGCCTCCATCCGCTTCAGGAGTTTCCCCTCCGTCTCCCCCCCCACGATTTCCTTGAGCGCCCCTGCCGATCCCGCGAAATCCA
>JANMSI010000024.1:0-57972 GCA_031389115.1 Akkermansiaceae bacterium | reverse complement strand
GGCATGGCGGTTGAAAACCGCCGCCACGGATGATCAGGGTTCCGCATCGGTATCCACGCCATGCTCCCTTGCAAAAGCGGCGGCGGCCGCGGCATCGCTTTTCGGCCAGTTTTGATAGATGGCCTCGAAGGTGGACTGTCGCGCTTCCCCGGCGGGCAGCGTGAGCGCCCACTGCACGGCGGTCTGCGGTTCGTATTCGGCGACGGTCCCGGCGTACGAGCTAACAGCCGCTGCTTTCGCGGGCCCCTCGGGCGCGGCAGCGAGCCATTTCCCAGCGGCCTGATAGTCTTGCTGAGTCCATTGGCCGATGAGGTTTTCCACATTCTGCGCTACACCGTCGGCGGGAAGTTTTTCCGCCATCCATTCGATCCAGCGGCCGGTGTCTTCCTTGGTGTTGAAATAGGACAGGCCGGCGGCAAACTGGGCGCTCTCCGCCGGGGTCAGCTTCGTGTTAGATAACCACGACTGCACGGATTCAAATCTTTCGTTAGAGAGGTTGCGACCCATGGTTTCGAGTGATTCCTGAAGCAGGTCCACATGCGCCGGTGCGGGGGGCAGGGTGGCAAGATACGTTCGCAAGGCGTCTAGAATCGCGGTGCGCTGTTCAGGAGTTTTCCCCGCTTCCACCAGCGACATGACGGCGGAAGTGGAGTCGTCGATTTGCATCTCACCAATGAGCTTGAAGGCGAGCTCGGGGTTGTTTTCAGCCACGCCCTCAACGATGGCCCGCTTGGCGGTGTCGTCAGCGATTTCCGGATGCAGCGCGGCATTTTTCCTGACCCATTCCTGCGCGGCGGCGGGATCGTTTTTCGCCCACCGGGCAAGCGTTGAGGAAACCACTTGGCCACCGATCATGCCACCCCCTAACAAATTGTAGGACTCGGAAAAAAGCGCAAGCGCCGCCGCAGGTTGATCTTCGCTGAGCATCGTGATCGAGACGCCGATCAGGTTCTGGCGGGTTGCCCGCGAGAGAGTTTCGTCGTCGCGCAGTGCGGCGATGACGATCTTGAGCTGGCCGGCATCCAGCGCCATCAGCCGTGCCTGCATGTCCAGTCCGCGTCTTTCCAGCGCCTCATCCATGTCATCTCCCGTCCGCTCGTGAAGTTCGATCTCCCTGGCGAAGGCGAGCAGGTCTGCAGCGGTTGCAGTCGCTAGATTCGTGCGATTTTCGCGCTTGCGCCTGGTCAGCCCTGAATCGGCGTGGCCCGTGGGAATTCCCATTTTTTCCGCATCCTCCGCCAGTCCGCGGTAATCCGTTTGAAGCGTTAGAATCCGGTTTTCATGCTTCCACATCAACATCCCGCCGATGGTTAGAATCAGGAGCGTGGCCGCGATCGAAAATTTCATGAGCGGTTCACCGGAGCTGCTTAAGAACTTCCGCCCGGCGATTTTCGTTAGAAATCCGGTCGGCTAGCTGGATGGCCTCCTCGAGATTCGAGCGGGCGGAATAGCTTTGCAGGAAAGCCACCAGCACGTCGTCGCTGCCGTATTGGAGGGCTAACTGGGAAGCCTCGGCAAATTGGAATTTCCCTTCATTCTGGGCAGCTTCAGCGAGAGCCTTGCCGGTGATGCTGTCCACCTTGCCGGGTGCCTGGCGGGTCAGCCATTCCCTCAGACTGTCCACCTCGGCGCGGGTGATGTCGCCTTCTGACCCGAGCGTCTGCAGGCGGGACTCCGCGGTTTGCGTGGCGGAGGCGACACGCTCCTCGGCGGTGGCATTTGCGGCGTCCAGGAAGTTGCTGACCTTGTCGTAGCCGCTCTCATCGACCAGCTCGGAGGCGATGTGGGCGAACGACCCGGCGCGCTCGTCCTCCGGAACTAACTGGCGGACCAGAGCGGCGTAAATTTGTTGATCCTGCGGGCTAAGTTCCGGGAAGGCGATCTGTTCCAGAACTTCCCGCCGCTGGTCTTCCGGGATCGCGGCGAGCCGCTGGCCGGCGGCTTCCGGGTCGGATGAAAGCAAGCTCTGCATCAGGGCGGATTCGAACAAAGTGCGCGTTTCACTTCTGCCATCGAGTGACTTGCTGTCGAATCTACCGGCCGCGATCTCGCGGTCGAACCACGCGGTCGCGCCCGCCAGATTCATTTTTGCCCAATCGCGCAAGGCGGACGAAAGCTGCCAGCCCATTTCGCTGGAATCGCCGCCAATCCGGTCGGCGAATCGCTCCAGCGCCAGCTGCGGGTCCTCGCGGATCAGTGGGGCAAGCAGCAAACTTTCCAAGGTTTCACGGGCTTCAGCGGACAGATCGAGCGCGGCGATTTCATCGAGCGAGGCGATCATTTCCTCTTTGGTCATGCCGGTGAGTTCCTGTTGGAAATCGACTCCGGCCCGCAGGCCAGAGAGCCCGCGGTCGTTTTCCATTTCCAGCAGCTTGGCGGAAAGCCCCTGCCAGTCGCGGAGCTGCTTGCGGGAGGAGAGGGTGGTTTTGCCAAGCCGGGATGCGGTGGATGTGGGAGAATTTCCTGAAGCAAGCGCGGTGAAAATTTTTTCCCGCAAGGCTCCGGCGTCTTGTTCGAGCGAGGAAATCGACCGCATTTGGAATGAATTCCATGCAATGACGAGGACGAGCGCCGCTACGGGCGGGATGATGTGAACGGCTTTCAAACAAGGGAGAATTTGCTGGCTGCGATCCATCCGTCAAGGCGGAGGAAATCCGCCATTTCCCAAAAACTGGGGCTTTCACTTGATCTCCGATCCTGCGATGAGTCTCGGCCATGCGTCCATTTCTCAAAACCACCCTCGGCCTTGCTCTAACCACCGTGTTCGTTTCCTGCGCCGCCCCTGCGACACGTTCTTCATCCGGGCGCGATGTTTACGGGCACCGTCCCGGTCCCCAAGGCTTCAAGACGGTCGTCATAGACGCCGGCCACGGTGGCAAGGACAGCGGCGCCACCAGCCGGGTCACGGGGCAGAAGGAAAAGGATCTCGCGCTGGACACGGCCAGGCGAATCGCCAGCGACCTTCGACGCGATTTCAAAGTGGTCATGATGCGGAGCGACGACACATTCATCGACCTTGACGAGCGGGTGAGCCGGGCGAACCGGCATGGCGGGGCGATTCTCGTCAGCATGCATTATAATAGCGGCCCGTCCGGCATCCGCGGCCCGGAAACTTATTACTGGCGGGTCGATAGCCACGGGCTCGCCGTGCGTTGCCAACGGGCGATGGTTTCAGTCTCGCCAGCGGAAAGCGGCAACCGCGGGCTTGTCAGACGCCGGATCCGCCTTACCCGCAATCCTGAAATCCCCTGCCTGCTGCTAGAGGGTGGCTACCTGAGCAACGCCGCCGAGAGCCGCCAGATCGGCGAGCCGGGCTACCGCCAGAAGCTCGCCACCGCTATCGCTTCCGCCATCCGATCGCAGGCCGCCAATGGTGATGCCGGCACCGGTCCCCTGCCCCGCCCGATCAACGCGCCGCCCAGCAGGCCGACGGACGCGGCGGAGTGATTCCAACTTCACGAACCGATGAAATCCCGCCAACTGTGGATCATTGCCGGCACGGCGGTTGTTAGCTTCGCCTTGGGGGTTGCAGTTGCTCCGTCGTGGAGGAAATCGGATCCAAAATCGGATTCCGGGATTCGCCAAACGAAATCCAACGGGCGGAGTTCATCCGCGAACGGATCAGGCGAGGTTGAGGAATTTCCCGGCAGGAGCCGTGTGGGGACGAGGGAAGAGAAGAAGAAACCTGGAGAACCCCGGATTTCGATTCCGTCCAGGAACGTCGAAAAAACTATAAGGACCCTGCATCCGATTTCCTCCTTCGATAATTTCGGCGGCATGAAAGATGCGCTGGCATTGGTCGGTGCATCCGAGCAGCAAACCGGCGAAGTCATGGCATTGCTGGACCGGGCCAAATCCGAAATTCTTTCAGAAGAGAAAAATCACCTGAAGGCGATCCAAACGGACGATACGAGAATTCGATTGGACACCCAGGGAATGGAAGCTCCAGCCAAAGTCATCGTCCAACAACTGCAGAACGACATCCGAGCGACCTTGCCCCCAGACTTGGCGGCAATTTTGGTTTCAAACACGGCTTGGAACCAATATTACCGCACCGATGAGAATTTATACCCCACGCTTACCATCAGCCGCGGGACCTCCGGGTTGTGGGGCTCCGAAGACGGTAAATCATGGGAGCGAAGATTCAGAGTCGATCCAAAATTCCCCGATGATGGCACTCCGATTCCTGCCGATCAGGTTTTCGACGACCGCTGGAAGCCTTTTCTCAAAGGACTCACTCTGCTTCCGCAGAACGAGAAGTGAGGCGGGAAGAACGGACTGAAGTCCTGAACTACTACTCCAAGCCATGCTCGCGCGCAAAGTCTGCGGCACCCGCAGGATCGCCGCCCGGCCACTTTTGATAGACTGCCTTGAGCGCTTCTTCCCTCACCGCGCCGGGTGGGAGTGTCATCGCCCATTGGCCCGCCACCTGCGGCTCGTAGGCTGCCACTGCGGACGCGTAGGTTAGCACGGCGACATGTTTGGCCGGGGAGTCGGGCGAGACTTCGAGCCACACGCCAGCGGCCTGATAGTCCTGCTCCGTCCATTGACTCGCGAGTCGTTTCACGGGTTCCGCCAAACTCTCGCCGGTTAGGTTCGCCGCCATCCACTCGATCCAGCGGCCGGTGTTTTCCTGAGTCCCTTGGTAAGGAAGGTTGTTTGCAAAGCGGGCCTTTTCAGCTGCGGAAAAGTTAGACTTCGAAATCCAGTCGCTCGCCGAATCGAAAGGATCGTCGCTGAGTTTCGCGGCGAACAATTCGAACGCGGCGTTGCGGTTTTTCTCACGCTCGGCATCGCTCGACAACCCGGCGAGATGATTGCGAACGGCGGCGAGAACCGGGTTGCGCCTCTCCGGAGAGTCTTCCACCGTCCCGATAATCGCGGCAAGAGGTAGCCAGAAGACTTGCGGAAATTGCTGGCTTTCCAGAATCTTGAATGCGAGCGCCGGATCGCTGATCGCGACGCTGCCGATGACTTCGCACCTGGAATGTTCATCGGGCTGACTTGCATATTCCCCTCCATTTTTGCGAAGCCATTCCGCCACGGCGGAAGGATTCGAAGCGGCCAGAATGCATAGAACTTCGGTGAGGGTGCGATGCGTCTGCTCGTCCATCTTGAGGAGATCGGCACAGTCGTCGTAGAACGCCAAAGCCATGGCGGGCCGGTCCGCGGAAATCTTGCAGATGGACGCGTAGAGAAACTGTGTCCGAGTACTTTGGGAAATCCCCCTGTCCTCGCGCACTTTGGCGATGAGCCACTGGATTCGGGAGTGATCCATCGAACCCAGCCCATGGAGAAAACGATCAAAGCGCTCCTGGTATCCGCCCTCCGTCGGATAGTCTTTTTGATCGTACTCGTGCAGCTGTTCCGAGAATGCCGTCCAGCTGACCTCCATTGACCGTGCCTGATTTTCCCGCATCCGCTTGGAGAGAATTTTTCCTGGCGGACTATCGGACACGCCGAGAGCCGCCGCCTCGGTCGTAAGATTTTGGTGGCGCTGCTCCAGATCAGTGAGCTGCCGCATCTGAAGTAAGCGTGGAATCGCGCCTAGAATGAGGATCGCGAGCGCAAGCAGGAGTGACTTTTTCATCGTGATCCGCCTTCCTCGATGAGTTTGAACATGGCCGCACGGCGCTGAGGGTCAGCTATCATTTCGGCCAGCCGCTTCGCGGTATCGGTGAAGAAAAGGGTCGTGTGATGCTCAATGAAACCGATGAGCAGCTCGTCGCCCCCGCCGGCAAGGTGCAATTCGTCCACCTGCTGAACCATCCTGAAAAACCCTTCCCCGCTCGTTCCCGAGGCTTCGCCTAAAGCCGCGCCGGTGAGGCGGTCGATCTGTTCCGGTGCCTGTTTCTCCAGCCAGTTTCTCATCCCTGCGACTTGATCAGGAGTAACTCGCCCGTTTGAGAACCTCATTCGAGCTTCCAGCACCGCCCCGGCGGCGGCTTCCCGCTCTTCGGGAGTCGCTCCAATCTCATCTAGGAAGGAATCCGCTTTCGCAAAATCACCACGGATTTTCCTGCCAATCATTGCGGCCAACGGCTCGCCAGCCTTGTTCGTGACCAATCCATCACGGGTCAGCTCCACGTATCGTTTCAAAGTCTCAGGATCCATTTCGCCGAACGAAATGGATCGCAGCGCGTCTCCCCGCAGGCCTTCCGGCAACGCCATGATGCGACGGGCGGCCGCCGGGGGGTCGGACGCGAACAGAGACTCAGCGAGCACCGCTTCAAACTTCAGTCGCTCCCAACAACGGCCATCGAGCGTTTTGCTTTCAAACACGCCGGCAGCGATCGCGCGGTCGAACCACGCGGTCGCGGCGGCCGGATCCATTTTCACCCAAGCCTCCATCGCGGGCTGCAGATCGAAAAGATCAGCATTCGGGTCGTCGCGTATATTGTGGGCGAAACGTTCCAGCGCGAGTGCGGGATCTTTGGAAATCAGCGCCCTGCAAAACTCCGCCTCCAGCATCGCCCGAACGGCTGGATCCATCTCAAGGGCGGCGATTTTATCCAATGCCATCACCAGTTGTTCGAGGCTCATTTCATGGATGCGCGCGCCGAGTTCCTGCAAAGCGGGCTCATCGCTAACTTGCCGATTCTGCGGATTTCGCTGCAGGCGCAGTTGCTCTGATAGATATTGCCAGTCAGGCGGCCTGGGTGTCCGGACGGGGGCCTCCCGCATTCCTCGTTCTCCACTTTCCTCATCTTCGGGAACCACGGGAAGCCGGGCCCCAGAGATCCGGAAGTGCAGGCTTTGGATTTCCGCCTTTAGCGTGTGGATCGCCTGCCAGGGTTGAAAATTCCAGTATCCGGCCACGGCAATTGCCACCAGGGGAGGCAGGGCGTGGAGGGCTTTCACTGGAGCGTGATCCTTGCGTTCCTTCCGTTTGTGTCAAGGACCGGGCTATCCGCAGCGCTGGTTTCTGATAGGCCCACGGCAGCGGTTTCCGCCGCGCAAATTCACGGGATTTCCCGGTTGACACCCCGAAACCCGCTCCCTAGTTTGCCACCCCCTTCGCACACGCCATGTGTCCGAAGCCATTTTTTATCCAAGCACATGAATACGTTTTCCGCCAAGCCGCACGAAGTCGAGCGCAAGTGGTATGTGATCGACGCCAAGGGCAAGGTCCTCGGCCAGGTCGCCGTCGAGGCCGCACGCCTGCTTCGCGGCAAGCACAAGCCGATCTTCACCTCGCATGTGGATACCGGCGATTTCGTCGTGGTGATCAATGCCGACCAGGTCATCCTGACGGGCACCAAGGAAACGTCCAAGATCTACACCCGCTTCTCCGGCTACGTCGGTGGCCAGAAGGTCGAAACCCCGCGCATCGTCCGCGAGCGCCGTCCGATCCTGCTCGTCGAGCGTGCGGTCTGGGGCATGATCCCGAAGACCCGCCTCGGTCGCGCCCAGTTCGGCAAGCTCAAGGTGTATGCCGGTGAAACCCACCCGCACGAAGCCCAGGCGCCCGTCGCCCACGCCGTCCGCTAATCTCCCACCGCCTTATCTAACATGACCGCCACCACCACTCAAAGCGCCACCGGCCGCCGCAAAACCGCCGTTGCACGCGTCTGGATGACCGAAGGCACCGGCCAGATCACCATCAACGGCCGCACTTTCGAGGAATACCTTCCGACCATCGAGCTTCAGAACGCCGTGCTCGCACCGTTCCTCGCCGTTTCTCTTTCAAACAAGTTCGACCTCAACGTCGCCGTCAAAGGCGGCGGCAAGCAGTCGCAGTCGATCGCGATCCGCCACGCGATTTCCCGCTCGCTCACGCAGGTGGATCCCGAGCATCGCAAGCTGATCAAGCCGCTCGGCTTCCTCACCCGTGACCCGCGGATGAAGGAACGGAAAAAGCCAGGTCAGCCAGGAGCGCGCGCACGCTTCCAGTTCTCCAAGCGTTAAGCTTTTTGGATTTCATGAAAAAGCCGCACTCCTCAAGGGGTGCGGCTTTTTTTTGTGGGTGGGACCATCGGTCGGATCAGTCCGAACCGTCGGATTTCCTCACACAATCTTCAGCCGCGCCAAGTCCTGCGTGTCGATCAGTCCCACCGGCTTCCCTTCCCCATCCAACACAACAATATCGTCGATCCGGTTCTCGCCGATGGTTTTGAGAACCTCCACGGCCAGCGCGTCGGCACGGACGGTGATCGGATGGCGGGTCATCAGCATCGCCACGGGCTTTTCTCCTAACAATGGATCGTTGCGAAAGCTGCGGGCGAAGTCGCCGTGGGTGAAAATCCCGGCGAGGCTGCCGTCCGCCTTGAGAATCAGGCAGGCTCCGGCGCGGGCGCGGTTCATCGCGTCCAAGGCGGCAAAGACATTTCCATCCTCGGGCACCGTCGGCAGCGCGGTATCGGCCCGCATGATGTCGGAAACCCGGGTGAGCAGCGCACGCCCGAGCGAGCCGCCGGGGTGAAACCGCGCGAAATCCTCCTCGGTGAAGCCGCGGGACTCCAGCAGGACCATCGCGAGAGCATCGCCCATGACGAGCATGGCCGTGGATGAGGAGGTCGGCGCTAGATTGAGCGGGCAGGCTTCCCGTTCGACCGAGGTGTCCAGGGTCACCTCGCTGAAGCGGGAAAGCGTGGAGCCGGACTTGCCAGTTAGAGCGATCAGTTTGACGTCGAAGCGCTTGATGAACGGCAGCAGATCCATCAGTTCGCGGGTTTCGCCGGAGTAGGAAAGCGCGAGCACGGCGTCACCATCGGAGAGCAGGCCGAGGTCACCGTGAAGGGCGTTTTGGGAATCGAGCACCACCGCGGTGGCCCCGGTGGAGTTAAGCGTGGCGGCGATCTTATGCCCGATGTTTCCCGATTTCCCGACGCCGACGACGACGATCTTGCCACGGTGTTCGAGCGTGTGCTGGAGGATCCCGACGGCCTCTATCAGACTCCCGTCCAGCCGGACCGCCATCCGGCGCAGGCCTTCCACTTCGGTTTCTATCACATAGCGAGCCCGGGCCAGGTAGTCCATGCGCCATCACATACCCGCATCCGCCAGCTTGGCAAGCGTGGCTGAAAGCGCCGCACCTTTCACTCGCGTTCAGCCGGTCGAACGGGCAGGATCGCCTCCATGAAGACTCTGATAGCCACGATCTTGCTCGGTGGATTCCTCGGTGCCACGGCCATCGCATCGTCGATCATGGTGGTGCCAATTTTCGAACCGCTGAGCCTTCACGGCACCGATGGCGACGAGGCGATTTCGGAAATTGGCGAAGCCCTCCAGGCATCGGTCATGCCCCGGCCGATGGCCTTGTCCGGCGCGTTTCCCGAGGTCCTGGTCGATGCGATCCGCAGCCCCCATCTGATCCCCACCAACAATCCGAACTACAAGGTGCAGGAGGCCAATCTGCTGGTGTTGTGCAACGTCGGCATCAGCGGCGAAATGATGGACGGTGTCCTGACCGTGAAGCTGAACGTCGCCGATCTGGCGATTCCGCCCGAGGTGGATCTAACGACCCGGCAGATCCTCAAACTCGCAATGATCGCGCTGCGAAAAACCCTCGATGAATACCAGCGCCCGCAAACCCAGCCGCTGTCGGTGGACCTGATCATCGACGGCACCGACGACGCCAAGGCCAGCCTGCGCGACCTCGGCACCAAGTTCGTGATCGGCGCGGAGGACACGCCCAAATGATTCTCCCTTGAAACCCGCGGAGTCCCGCCAGAGACTGCCGCCGCCCATGGCCACCGCAACTTCTCCCGCACCCACGCTTCCCGACGCCACCGGCCACTTCGGCCAATTCGGCGGGATGTTCGTCCCGGAAACGCTGATGGCTCCGCTGCAGGAGCTTGCAACCGCCTACGCCGCCGCCAAGGCGGATCCGGCGTTTCAGGCGGAACTCGACGATCTGCTCACCAACTACGTCGGCCGTCCGACGCCGCTCTATTTCGCGGAGCGCTGGACCGGGCTGCTCGGCGGCGCGAAAATCTATCTGAAGCGCGAGGACCTGCTCCACACCGGAGCCCACAAGATCAACAACGCGATCGGCCAGATCCTGCTGGCGAAACGGCTTGGGAAAAAGCGCATCATCGCGGAAACCGGTGCCGGCCAGCACGGCGTCGCCACCGCCACCGTCTGCGCGCGGTTCGGCATGGAATGCGTCGTTTACATGGGCGCGGTGGACATGGATCGCCAAGCGCTCAACGTTGCCCGCATGAGGCTGATGGGAGCAGAAGTTAGAGCCGTTACTGCCGGCCAGGCTACGCTCAAGGAAGCGGTGAATGAAGCGATGCGCGACTGGGTCGCCACGGTGGATACCACGCATTACATCCTCGGTTCCGCGCTGGGTTCCCATCCGTTTCCGATGATTGTTAGAGATTTCCACCGGGTCATCGGCGTGGAGGCGCGTCGGCAGATTTTGGAAAAAGAAGGGCGGCTGCCTGACTTGTTAGTCGCCTGCGTCGGCGGCGGATCGAATGCGATCGGCTTGTTCCATCCGTTCCTCGAAGATGAAAACGTCCGCATGGTTGGCGTGGAGGCCGGGGGCGATGGAATTTTTCCCGAGCGTCACGCCGCCCGCTTTCAAGGCGGACGACTTGGCGTGCTGCAAGGAACGAAGACTTGGTTGTTAGCGAATGCCGACGGCCAGATCGAACTCACGCATTCCGTTTCCGCCGGGCTCGATTATGCCGCCGTGGGACCTGAGCACGCCTACCTCCAGGACATCGGCCGCGTGGAATACACCTACGCGACCGACGACGAAGCGCTGGCCGCGTTCAAGGAGTTGGCGCACTCCGAGGGAATCATCCCGGCGCTCGAAAGCGCGCACGCGATGGCTTACGTTTCGAAAATCGCCGGTAGCCTGCCGAAGTCCACCATCCTGATCGCTAATCTATCAGGCCGCGGCGACAAGGACGTGGAGCAGGCGTCGAGGTTTTTGCTTTGAGGAGGTTGGGCGTTCTATCCGCTCACATTCAGGTCACCTCATTTGAATCATCGGTTTTCCAGCGCAAGAAGACTCGCGGCGGGACGCCGCGAGCACGG
Source organism: Akkermansiaceae bacterium (assembly GCA_031389115.1). Lineage (GTDB taxonomy): Bacteria > Verrucomicrobiota > Verrucomicrobiia > Verrucomicrobiales > Akkermansiaceae > Luteolibacter. The sequence goes on along the minus strand of JANMSI010000024.1, from coordinate 46,980 downwards.
CCTGCCGCGAGACGCGGCAGCCAAGCGACACCCGTGCTCTTATCGCGGACAATGACCGCATTCCCCGGTCCAACCGTGGGCGGCGACCTCGTTGCGGGACCGCTGCTCGTTGGGAATCCAAAGTCCTTCGCGGACAATTTGCACCCCGTCCCGGGGATAGTGCGCGCGATTGAGAATTTTTTCCGCCATGTGAAAGCAGACCCATGCCCGCCACGAGCGGATTTCCGCGCGTGGGCCTGAGACACGGCTTGCGAGGTGTTGGAAATGGCGGACGGGATTTCCAAGGTAGCCGCAACTTTCGTTAGAGGCTTTTTCCAAGATCCAAACCAGCGCCTGATAGGGCGGCGGGTTCGTTAGAAGCACCGTCTCCACGCCTGCCAGATCCGCCATCCACGCCTTGTTGAGTTGGAGAATCGCCTGCGCGGGTTTGCCGACGATCCATTGGGATTGGGCGTAGCACAACGCATCCAGATAGAATTCCGCGCCCTTCGCCTTGCCGTGGCGGCGGGTGAGGGAAAAATCGTGAATTTCCGCCACCTCGGGCAGGTAGGGACAGGCTGGATTTTTCAAACTCACCGACAGCAATCTCCGCCGTGGAGTATTCCCCGGCGAGGGAAATCCATGGGTCCGAAGTGTCGGGTTTCAAGGCTTGCATCTGCCGGAAGATCATCAATTCTCGCCGCCCCATGAGTCGTTTAGAAGGAAAAGTTCTCGTCGCACAGGGGGGTGGGCCCACTCCCGTGATCAACCAAAGCATCGTCGGCGTCGCTCTCGAGGCCCGCAAATTCAGCCAGGTCACTTCCATCTACGGAGCGGTCCACGGCGTGCGCGGGATCATCGATGAGAACTTCGTCGATCTCACCCGCGAGACGACCCACAACCTCGAGCAGGTCGCCGGCACGCCATCGTCCGGTCTGCTTTCCACCCGCGACAAGCCGGATGAAGAATACTGCCAGCGCATGTTCAAGGTCATGCAGGCGCACGACATTCGTTATTTTTTCTACGTCGGCGGCAATGATTCGTCCGACACGGTCCGCATCGTCAATGAGCAGGCCAAGGAAGCGAACTACGAACTGCGCGCGATTCACATTCCGAAGACTATCGACAACGACCTGGAGGAAAACGACCACTGCCCGGGCTTCGGCTCCGCGGCGCGCTTCGTTGCCCAGGCGTTTTCCGGGGTGAATCTCGACAACCGCGCGCTGCAGGGCGTGTACATCGGCGTCGTGATGGGACGCCACGCCGGCTTCCTAACCGCCGCTTCGTCGCTCGCGCGAAAATATTTGGATGATGGTCCGCACCTGGTTTACGTGCCGGAGCGGGCGTTCCAAATGGACAAGTTCCTCGCCGATGTGGACCGCGTTTACAAGCAGCACGGGCTTTGCACCATCGCCGTTTCCGAGGGAGTTTCCGACGCCGACGGCACTGCTATGATCACCAAGCTGCTAGGCACCGAGGAACGCGATTCGCACGGCAACATCCAGCTCTCCGGCACCGGGGCGCTCGGCGATCTGCTGTCCAACGAGATCCGCAAAAACCTCGGAATCAAGCGCGTGCGGTCCGATACTTTCGGCTATTTGCAGCGTTCGTTCATGGGCATCCAGTCGGACCGCGACGCCCGCGAGGCCCGCGAAGTCGGCGAAAAAGCGGTGCAGTTCGCGATGTGGGACAACGTCGATGGCTCGGTGGTGATCAAGCGCCCGGTGCTCAACTACAGCGTGGACTACGAACTGGTCCCTATCGAAATGGTCGCCGGCAAAACCCGCCACATGCCGGACAATTTCATCAACGCCGACGGCAACGGCGTGACCGAGGATTTCATGAACTACTGCCGCCCGCTGCTAGGCTCGGATCTACCGGAACCCCACCGCCTGCGCGCGCCGAAGGTGGCGAAGATCCTGCATCGGTAAAGCTTGTCCATGGACTGCGTGCAGCCTGCTGCCGCTTTCGGATAATGCCAGCCTGCTGGCGGATGGGCGACTGCCTCGCGCAGGACCATGCCGCAGCAGGCTGCGAGCGACATAGCGGCAGCGGGCTGCACGCAGTCCAAGGCTTTTTCTCATTCCATCTCGACGCGGTAGCGTGGGATTGTCGAATCCACCTCCCGGCTCCACGCGTCGATCCCGCCCCGGAGTGCGTAGGTTTCATTCAGCCCGTGGCCGCGGAACCACGCGACCTGATCCAGCACGTTTTGCCCGCTGTGGTCATAAAGCAAAATTCGAGTCGTGGACTCGCCCGCGAAAAGCTGTTGCTGGAGTTCCTGCGTGAAGAATTCAGATCCGGGGATCACCACCGCGTCGTGCTCCTCGCGGGTGCGCAGATCGACGAGCCGCAGCGTGGAAATTTCCTCTTTAGCGATGGCAGCTTCCATCAGCATCGCGGAATCATGGACGTGGCTGGCGAGCAAATGCGGCAGCACCTCGTCCACCGGGATTTCCGCGCGGGCGCAGAGTTCCGCCAAGGTCTCCTCGTTGGAAAACGCGCAGCTCTGACAGCCGCCCAAGTGGTATCGGGCGAAGATCGCCCGCTTCGCGCCGGGCAGGACTTCTAGAATCAGCCCCATCGGAGAATCAGTGGAAAGTTCGACAGCCTGCATCGCGGGGAACCTAGCCGCCCCGCCGGGGAAAACAACCTTGCCGACCCGTCACCGCATTTCTACCGGGCGTTTTCCTTGGCCTGCAGCGCCGCCTCTTCTTCGTGCGAATGGATTTGCAGCAACGCCTGGACCCCGTGCAGCTCTGCGGTGGCCTTGAGAATGTTACGAATCGCCGACGCCGTGGAACCCTCCCGCCCGATCAGCATCGCCACGTCCTTTTTCACCAGCACCAGCTTGAACCGCAGCCCCGTGGGCCCCAATGGCGTCACTTGGATCTGCGCCTGGTTCGGCTCGTCAATTAAATTCACCACCACGTATTGAAGGAAATTTCTCAGGCGCAGAGTGACCGCCAGCATCTCGGGCGGACTGGTCGGACTCGCCAGCCGCTTACCCGGCTCCAGCGGAGCGGTCTCCGGTGGCGCGACCGGAGCGCTTCTGAAATCCCACTCCAGCACCTTGTAGTGCGCCGTCCGCCTGAAGATATCGATGAGATCGAACTCTCGGTTCGCCGCCTCGCGCAACGCCGGCAGCACCGTTCTGAAATCCCAATCCATCACCCGGATATTTCCCAGGCGTCTCAGCGATCGGGCGACCTCAAGCTCCCGGATCTCCGTATTCAGAAGCGCCATGAAATCCCATTCCGTCACTTGGATGTCTCCGAGCTGCTTGAGCGATTCGGCAATTTGAGAAACTCGTTTCGGCATGGAAATCGGCAAAGCAATACCTGCGGAAACTCGTTCGCTCAAATCAAAAAAACCGGCTGCACGGGCAGCTCGTAGTCGCCAAGCCTGCTCGGGCTCATTTCATCCCCAGCAACGCGAATTCCTGGTGATGGACGCTGAGCTGCTGGAGGCGGATCGTTTTAAAACCCATGGCCACGAGGGCGGCAAACCATTGCGGCTTTTCGGCAACCTGCAGCAGATCGGTTAGTTTCAAGGTGATGAGGACGCCGCGGATCGTCGGTGCCATTTTGCAGAAACGGGCGCATTCCTGAAGCACCACTGTGGGCGATTGGTTCATATCGGACATGAACCAGGTGACGCCCTGCCCGAGGTCGCGCTTGCTGGTGAGGGCCGCCGGCTTGCGGCTGTGGAAAAACCAAGGCCGATCATTGGGCGCCGCGTCGCGCTCAGGGATCGCATGCGCCATCACGACAGCCGACATTTTCGCGGGATCCACGCCGATGACAGGAACTCCACGATCCAACAGCGCGAAGACAACTCCGCCGGGCGCGCAGCCGAGTTCGACGACGATGTCGCTGGGCGTGAATTTCAAATCAAAAAACCGGACGGCTTCCTCCAGTTTGAGCCACGCCCGTGACGGCGAGCTGGTCGGCATCGCGATTCCAGAGTCTCCGCCAGGATCGGGGCTGAGAAATGGCGCGTGCCGGTGAAGTCCGGCCCAGAACTCGGTGGGTCCGAGCTCCACCACCGTGCCGATGATTTCACCGAGACGCGGCCGAGTGGACTCAGCGGCCACTCCCTGCATTTTCCGCTCGTGATAGCGGGCGTGATGAATGACCGGGACGTCCCCGATGCGCGCGACGGCTTCCTCCCGGGTGGCAAATTTACCCAGCGAAAGACAAAGCCTCCGCGCGCAGGCGAGCCCTACCTCCAGCGAGTCTAACGAGAAGGCTTCGTCCGCTTTAAAAGTCACGAATCCCCGCCGCTGGTAGGCGGGACGCCAGCCGGGATTCATCGCAGTCGTTTCCAGCTTGAGCGCCTTTTCAGAACCCGGATTGGTCAGCGTGAAGACAAACTCGGAGTCGGTTGGCATTAGGCGCTGAGCCTAGAATCCCCATCCCTCGCCACAAGGCACATTTCTGAAAACGAGGCTCGCGCCGCCGCGGGCCGGTTCGTAGGAAATCCGGGATGCACATTCCCACATTGATATCCCGGAAGCGCGAGGGCGAAGAGTTGTCGGGCCGTGAGATCGCGAAGCTCGTCGATGGCTACACCCGCGGCGAGGTGCCGGACTATCAGATGTCGGCGTTCGCGATGGCGGTGTTTTTCAAAGGCATGACGCCTGGCGAAATCGCGGCGCTCACCCGCGCGATGATGGAGAGCGGCGATTGTTTTTCCCACCGCTCCGGCCATCCGCCGGTGGTGGATAAGCATTCGACAGGAGGCATTGGTGACAAGGTCTCGCTGATCCTCGCGCCGCTGGTGGCGTGCACCGGCTGTTGGATTCCGATGGTTTCCGGCCGGGGCCTCGGCATCACCGGCGGGACGCTCGACAAGCTGGAGGCGATCCCCGGCTTCAACGTCCACATCGGCCTAACCGACGCAGCCGCCCAGCTTGAGAAACTCGGCGTGGTGATGATGGGCCAAACGGATCGATTTTGCCCGGCCGACAAGAAGCTTTACGCGCTCCGCGACGTGACCGGCACCGTGCCGTCGATCGCGCTGATCACCGCCTCGATCATGTCCAAGAAGCTGGCGGAGACCCTCGACCGGCTCGTGCTGGACGTGAAATACGGCAGCGGCGCCTTCATGCAAACCAAGCGGGACGCGGAAGCGCTCGCCGCCAGCATGATCGCAGTCGGCAGGGAAATGGGCGTGGAAGTGCATGCCGTCTTGAACCCGATGAGCGAGCCGCTTGGCCGCGCGGTGGGAAACTCGCTCGAAGTGATCGAAGCGTTAGAATGCCTTGACGGCGGCGGTCCGACGGATCTCCGCGCCATCGTGCTGGACCTGGCGGAGAAAATCGCCGGAGTGTCGCACGCAGAGTTAGAGCGACTGCTCGACGACGGCAGCGCCCGCCGGAAATTCGATGCCATCGTCAGCGCCCAAGGCGGAAATCCCGCCGATTTGCTGCGCCTCGGCGAAATCCACCGGGCCCCGGTCATCCGCGAGGTGATCGCCCCAGCCAGCGGCGTGATTTCAAAAGTGGACGCCGGCATGGTCGGTCAGGCCGCCCTCCAGCTCGGAGCCGGCCGGTCGAAGGCGACCGACGGCGTCGATTTCGCCGTCGGCTTCGACCGCTTCGTGAAATGCGGCGAGCCGATCCACGCGGGGCAGGCCGTTTGCCGGATCCACGCCCGCACTGCGGTCGATTTCGACATGGCGGAAGCGATGATCGAGAAAGCGGTGCGGATTGAGGCGGACCCGCAGCGGAACTCCTAACGACGAGCCTTTCGTCTCTCGCGCCTCACACCAACCGACGTCCTTTCAGAAAATACCAAATCGCAGCGGCTACCACGGTAGCCGCCGCGACAATTCCGCCGATGGAGCGGAGTTTGCCCACTTGGGAAATCCCGATATCAGCTACTAGGCCGGGTGATTGTTTCCGGTGTCCGGCAGCACGCTCCGCATTGCGTTTCAGGTCTCTTTGGACTTTTTGAATCGTCTCCGAGGAAGCCGGGCCGTCCGGGCCGTATTCGATGGGCGAGCCGATGAAGCGATAGGTGCGCTTGCCATCTTTGACTTGATTCCACCAGTCCTTCCAAGCATCCACTTCGGGATCTGACATTGATTTGCCAGCTCGGCCCTGAGGCGTGGGGAATGGAGGATGCTCGATGCCAAGATGACGGATTGCGGCGGTCGCCATCTCGGCATTGCACGGGTAGGGCTCGAAATCGTCGCCGGGCGTGTGCCGCGGTTCTCCCAACAGGGTCTTGCCATCACGGCCGACAGGGTCGTTCAGGTAGCTTCCTAACACTCTTACCGTTTCCGCGCTGGGTAACAGGCTCAATGTCGGAAATGCAAACATGCTACAGAACCGTTCATAATCCGAGCGGTGCACCACTTCCAGTCCCTGGTCCTGCATCTTCCCGATTTCAGCTTCGGACTTCTTCGCATTCGCCAACACCTCGGCACGCAGGAACTCGATCTTGTTTTCATAATAGTCAGCGTGGTCGGGATTGGTAAGGAGAAGCTTTTGCGCAGCTACATAAAGTTCCTTGGCCTCGGAGGTAGCATTATTGAGATTGCCACCCACTCCACGCAAAATTCGAGACAGGTCAAGTATCGCTTGTTCGTCGTGATGTAATTTCGCTCGCGCAATCATTGCTCTCCTTTCGGAAAACCAAGATTCACGCTCCTCAGAAATCGTATCTGCGGTTAATGCACTAGTCGATACAGAGAAAATGATGCTACTTATTAAGTTTATTCTCATTTGGGTTCCTTATCATCAATCTCAGTAACCAACCATTCTTCGATCTTATCCCACTCCTTTTTGATCAGCTGACATTCCGAATGGTCTCCTTCCGCTTGTTTCATCAATCGTTCCTCCTGCGGTATTCCGGTAAGGCGAGCGAAATGGTTTTGTGTAGATACATCGGGGTGGCCGCCGCCCATGAAGATATGCCCCATTTCGTGGGCGATGATCCGTCCGACCGAATCGCTTCCATCGACAATGATGGTCGGGGTCTGTCTTTGCGGGAATGCTCCGTATGTCCCGCCGATCTTGGTGCCAAGAACACGTTGCGTGCCGTCCGTCAAAACGGTTCCCCCGAGGATCCAAATATCGATGTCTGCCACACCCGACACCCATTGTGGATTGGTGCAGGCGATGGCCATCTCCGGGGTAAACTCGTTGCCTGCTAGAATGGCGGTCTCTCCGGCGGGGTCCACCGTGTCGAAATCAACTTCGATGGAGGGCATCACCGCGACGTTAAAAAACGCGTTCACCTGCCTGCCGTAAACCTCGTCGAGATACTCGGTAAGCTGTTGTTTGAAATCGTCGCGGTCTTCCATGGAATTAGACGGGATGCGGGATGGATAGATTGCATCGTCGTCGCCTTCTTTGAGAGCTACGGGATGGATGGCGACCTTGATCGTGCGCTTTTTCATGGCTTTGATCTTTAGAGGAAAGTTAAGAGCGTTCAGAGTGCCGCCGAGTTTGAGAATGGGTTGAAAACTACCTGTGGGGACCAGCGACTTCACCTGCAGAACCTGATTGTTCGAGTCGATGATTTCCGGTTCGAATTCCAATTCAAAATTGCTGGGCAGTTTGAGGGTGGTGGTAGGGTCGAGCGGGCTACGGAATCGCACTGCATTGTTCCCGTTGGTCGGAGCCATGATCCAAATTTCCGGCACCCGTCCGGTTCCCGCTAGAGCCGACATTGAAATCGGGTCCACACCGCCTGCGAGATAGACGGGCGGATCAAATGGAGGTGTTCCCGGGGAAGGAGGTAAGGGCGGAGGAACGACATCAGGATTCACTCCATCTACCTTGATCGGCAGCAAGGCAGCGGATTTCTCGTTAGAAGCGTCCACAGCGAGCACCCAGCCGCGCGGAGAAACATCGGTTAGCTTAACGTCCGACTTGGTCCACGCCAGTGGAACGCCAGGCGCGGTGCGCTCGATGCCGGTCCATTTTCCATTGAGAAGGATCGGCGAGATCTTGCCATCCTGGTGTCTGCCGATCGCGACGCCATCGGTAGCGATATCGATGGCGTTCGCGTAAAGGCCGCTGTCACGCCACCCGCCGTTTTTAAAAACCTGGGTGGCTTGGGTTTCCGCAGAAGTGGCGAAGATGGCGACCCCACCGTTAGGCAGGGGTTGGGAAATGACGTTGTGAGGCATGAAGAGCATCGGCGGCGGCGAGCCGGGTCCGTGAACGGAGCCAACTTCTGACGGCTTTTCGGGATCGAAGGGTGACAAATGCCCCCAAGTGAGGGACGGGCCGCTAAGATAGCGGGCTTTGCTTGGGGCGGCCTGACGGTTTACGGACACCCCTGCGCCCGGAATCTGCCAAAGGGTGGGCCCCCCACCGAACTCGTCCACATAACCTTCCGGGACTTCTTCCCGATTTCCGTGGGCGATGAAGTGTCCGGAATCCGAAATGATCGGGGCGGGTCCTTGCGTCCAAAAGCCATCATGGTGCACATAAGCGGTCACCGCCACCCCCGCATCCGTCACCTGCATGGTTTGGTAATCGGCGGTGGGGCTCGGCCAAAAACAGATTTTACCGGCGAGGGAGGCGGGATAGTGACCCGCTTCGGGATCGCGCGCGACGGTGCCGAGGATCACGTCGAGGTTGTTGATGCCGCGGGCGGAGGCAAGAGGAGCACCGGGTCCGCCGCCGGGGAGATCGCGGAGGATTCCGCCTTTCCACACCTTTTCGGGAAAAATGACGGTGCCCAGATCGTTGATCTGGATCGCCCGCCCTGGGATCTCGAAGAGTGCGTACCGCGGCACGAGTCCGAGCGGGACGACCACAGCGTCGTCGTTGGAATCGGCGTCGCTGGAATCGGGCGTGCTGTCGAGGTCGGCGTCGAGCTGGGCGCCGTCCGGGATGCCGTCGGCGTTGGTGTCGGAATTGAAGGCGTCGCCGGTGACGCCCGGTACCAGGCTGCCCGTGCCGCGGGTGGCGATTTGGAATTCCGCCCAGTCGGGGCTGCCGTCAAGATCGGTGTCCAACTCCGGGTCCACCTTCACGCGCCAGAACCGCTTGGCGCCGGGGGCTGCCGGCTGCGGCAACGGTGCGTTGCGGGCACGGGTCGCCGAATCCAAAATCTGTTGGTTCATCGCGGGCAGGCTCGCCTCGAGGACTGCGAGCATGGCGGCGTCCTTGGCGCCGGGGAGGGAATTCGCGGCAGGAGGTGTGACGACGGTCCCCGGATGCCACACGCAGAAACTGTAAGCGCCAAACCGCTCGATAAACAGCGGGATCAGGGTCCACCCCACGTCCATGGTGCCGTCGATCCTGACCGCCATCGGTCCCCCATGATCCAGCGAGCGCCAGGAAACCAGCGTGCCGCCAGCCGGACCGGCGGCGGGTTGCAGCCGAACGCTGGCGTTGATTGCAGGAGCCAAAGGGGTAACGGGCGGAGTGGCGGCCGGAGGCGGAGTGAATTCCCGCATGGTCACCACGTATTCGTGGCCGAAGCCGTAAATTTCATCCTGCGGTGTCCAGTTCACAAAATCGCCGGACGACTCCACGGTGTAATGCACTCCGGCCGTGGTGCGAAACACGACGCATTGCTGGATCGAGGAGTCCGCGAGCGGGATGTTTTCCAGCCGGGTCGCCGGGCGGAAGTCGCGGGAAAATGCAGTGGCGGGAATCGCGACTAGGAGGATGAAAAAGAAAAAAAGTTTCATGGGAAAAAGATCTGAGTTGGCAACACGCGTGGTTTCCTCCGGTGGACGGGGAGTTGAAAAGCTGGCAATAGTCAGCCGCAACGGCCTTTAGCCGTTCCCCGAGGGGGCGGGCCTGAACATGCGCCGCCGCCTCCCCGGCCATTGGCTGGGTTGGCGACGTTGTTTGCGGACCAACGTCGGACCGCTATTGCTTGGATTTTCAAGTCCTCGTCCACCGAAGTGAACGGAGGGACTTCAGGTCGCAGTTCGAGATTTAACAAGGACCAATTCTCCAACCGCGCAGGAACCGGCGATTTACAGCCCAAATGGGGGATTGCCACTCGGGCCGGCAGTTGGCATCTGTCGAGTCGTTCCAAGGCGATTCGATGCCGTGGATTACGCCCAAACCAACGATTCATGAAACCGACACTCCTTGTCCTCGCCGCCGGAATGGGCAGCCGCTATGGCGGCCTGAAGCAGATGGACCCGATGGGGCCGAACGGGGAAACGGTGCTGGACTACTCGGTCTATGACGCGATCCGCGCGGGTTTCGGGCGGGTGGTATTCATCATCCGCGAGGATTTCGCGGAGGCATTCCGGCAGGGCGTGGGCGGGCGTTTCGCGGATTTGATCCAGGTGGATTATGCGTTTCAGAAACTCGACGACCTGCCTAACGGCTTCCGCATTCCGGAGGGCCGGGTGAAACCATGGGGCACGGCCCACGCGGTCCGCGCGGCCCGCCATCAGGTCAGGGAGGCGTTTGCCGTGATCAATGCGGACGACTTCTACGGCGGCGACGCCTATGTGCGCGCGGCGGAATTTCTCTGCTCCCCTCGTCCCGAAAATGACCGGGCGCACTATGCCATGATCGGCTATCCGCTCATCAACACGCTTTCCGATCACGGCGATGTGAACCGCGGCATCTGCACGCGCGACGAAAACGGCCTGCTGCGCACCGTGGAGGAGTATGTCAACATCGAGCGCGACGATGACGGCGTCGTGCGTGGCACTTCGCTGGACGGCAGCCGCCGGGAAGTCTGCGAGGCCTCACCGGTTTCCATGAACTTCTGGGCGTTCTCCCGTTGTTTCTTCGAGCTTCTGGAAGAGGAATTCACGAGCTTTATCAACGAATTCGGCCACTTGGAAAAATCCGAGAACTACATCCCGACCGTCGTCGATGCGTTGATCCGCGGCGGGAAGGCGGATTGCTCGGTGCTGGACACGACCAGCCGTTGGTTTGGCGTGACCTACCCGGACGACAAGGCGCACGTGGTGGCCTCGATCCGCCAGCTCATCGACAGCGGCGCGTATCCTGCGGTCCTTTCCCAAGGGGTGGCCCATGCATGATCTGAGGGCGGTTTCGGCCCTGTTCGAGATGCGCGCCGACCTGGTCGAGGCGCTGCCGTTCGGTTCCGGGCACATCAATGACACCTATTGCGCATGGTACGATCAGGCCGGCCGCCCGGTCCGCTACATCCACCAGCGGATCAATCACCACGTTTTCAAAAATCCGATTCTGGTGATGGAAAACGTCTCCCGCGTGACCCGCCACGCGCTGGAGCGCCTGCTGGCGGAGGGACATCCCGAGGCGCATCGGCGGACGCTTAGCTGCATCCCGGCGTGTGACGGGAAACCTTACGCGATCGACCCTGCGGGCAATCTTTGGCGGACCTATCTCTTCATTGAGGGCGCGCGCGGCTATGATGAAATCGAGAGCAATGAGCAGGCCTTCCAAGCCGCCAAAGCCTTCGGCGCGTTTCAGAAACTCACCGCAGATCTAACTGGCGGGCGGCTGCACGAGACGATTCCCGATTTCCACCACACTCCGAAGCGCCTGGCAGCGCTGGAGGTCGCGATCACGAACGACACGGCCGGACGCGCCTCTTCCGTGCGGGCGGAGATCGATTTCGCCCGGGCCCGCGCGGCGGATTGCGCCCGCATCACCGACCTTATCGCTGCGGGGGAAATCCCGGAGCGCGTGACCCACAACGACACCAAGCTCAACAACGTCCTGCTCGACGAAACCACGGCGGAAGGCATCTGCGTGATCGACCTCGACACGACGATGCCCGGCTCGGCGCTCTACGACTTCGGCGACATGGTGAGAACCGCCGCCCCCACGACGCGGGAGGATGACCCGGATTTGAAACACATCGGACTGCGGTTGGACCGCTTCGAGTCGCTCGTCCAAGGATATCTAACCACGGCCACGTTTCTCAATGAAGCCGAGCGCGCCCACCTCGCGTTCTCCGGCAAGCTGCTCACGCTGGAATGCGGCATTCGTTTCCTAACCGACCATCTCGACGGTGACGCCTATTTCAAAATCAAGCGCCCAGGCCACAACCTCGACCGCTGCCGCAACCAGTTCGCATTTGTCCGCGCGCTGGAGGAAAACATGGCGGCCATGGAGAAAATTGTCCACCGCGCGACAGGCTGACGACCCCTTACCAGCCGTTTGCCATCCGGATGTCCTCCAGCGCCCGGTCATAGATGTTGAACTCGATGCGGCTGAACGCGGCGATCTTAAATCGATTGATTCCGAAATTCTGACTGTAACCGGTTAGAGCGCCGTCGCCCACGGCCTCGAGCCGGAAGACAAGGGACGACCCGTCCGGCAGCCAGCCGCGGACGTCGCCGTTTTCGCGCTTGCAGCGCTCGAGATCGACCGGTTTCAAGGCCACGGAACGCAGGTTTCCGATCGGCAGCTTCACGTCACGAAAGGGGGTTTTTACCGTGATCATACCGTCGATGATCGACAGCACCTCGCCCGCGACGCTGTCGCCGTTACGCAGTTCCATCCGCCCGGACTCCGGTTTTGCCGCAGGCGCGGGCGACGCTTCCTCGTCGTCGCCATCGGCCATCCCGATGGGTCTGCCCGCTGCGGCTTGCGGATCGGGAAGCTGGTCCACTTCGCCATCCCAATTCCCGATCTCGATGCGCGAAATTTGCACCGGCGAGGGATTCATGGCGATGAAATGGATTCCTCGGCCGATCTCGTTGCGCGCCACTTCCGGGTCCGTCCATTTCTCGATGATCTCGCCATCGACAAAAATGCAGATCGTGCCGGACTTGAGGCTGGCGCGGACTTCGATGCGGGCCTTCTCGTTTTCCTGAAGCGCGGTGGCATTGGGCGTCTGGCCCAGGAACCGCTGCGTCTTGCCACTGCGGAGCTGGATGGAGCGCTGCTGGAAAGTGAATTCGTAACCGGTGGTAGCGCGGTCACTCGCCAAGTCGTCGGAGAAAAATACCAGCTTGAGCGAAAACGAGCTCTTCCACGCCGCGTCGAAGGCGATGCTGCACTCGTCGGGCAGGTTGACGTTGCGCGCGATGCCCCCCGCCGCGCCCGAGCGGAAGCTGGAGTTCTGATAGGTCCAGGCCGGTTTGGCCCCGGATTGTTTCCAGCCGTCGAGTCCGGTGGGCCCGCGATAGACGAACTCGGGCCGCTCGTTGATGCGGATGTCGGAGACCATCAGCCGGTTGAGTTTCATGAGCCCCGCAAACCCGGTCTCCAGCTCGATGATGCTGTCCGACACGGAAACGAGCTGGCCGCGGACCAGATCGCCGTTAGTTAGAGTGACCGACGCCTCGTGCCCGACGCCGGGCTCCGGCGTCTCCGCAGACAAGGTTAGATCCACCACGTTCTTGAGAAAGAACGGCGTCGGTCTCTCCAGAACGGGCGATTTCCAAACCAGACGATCGGTGGAAAGGGACTCCATCGAGCCCGCCAGGAGGTTGTTGTTAGAAAACCGCACGGTTGATTGCACTTCCTCGCCCGCGCGGGCGATCGGCAGCGATGCGGCAAAAATCGCGGATGCCAGGGTCAGGTTCATTCGGCGGATTTTGCTGCGGGTTTGGCGCCCGGCCGCTCCAAGGCGGAGATGCCGGTCCGGTTGATTTTCAACATCCCTAACAACGGATGCTGCGCGGAGACGTCTTCTCCGGCCAACGTGCAGGAAGAGACGTGCAGCAGCCCCTCGCCGCGCAGCCGCAGGACGAACGGGCCGGGCGGCACCGGTGCGGCCTCCTGGTCCGGTTTGGCAAAAAAGATCGTGGACACGTCCGCTTCGGACAGTTCCAGCGGTTCCTCGTGGAAATCGCTTTTGAACGAGAAAACGGTTCCTTCCGCGCCCCCCTGAATCCTTGTTAGGTGACCGCTCCAGCGATCGTCGTCGCGGCTGATCAGGCTGTCGATCGCCGGGTTGCCGCGGTCTTCGGACCGATGGCGGACTCTGGTATTGTCGAACTCGCTGACCTCAATGCCGCGGATTTCCTGAGTCGCCCCGGCGGGTGCGCTGCTGACGAAGGTCACCCCGTTTCCGGCGGGCGGCTTGGCGACGGGATCCACGCCCGCGCCCTCGGCTTCGCCATTGAGAAACAGGTCCAGCCGCGAGGTTTTGCGGTCCACCCGGATTTCCACATCCACCTCGTTGGTAGGATATTTCTCCGGCGTCACGGATGGGATGATCACGGTTTGGAAATGCTGCCCTTGGCTGGACTCACGTTTGACTTCCAAGCCGGCCCCGTTGAATTGGAGATAATAACGGTCCACCGGATCGACATTGGGAGTCAGCGGATCCGCGAAATAAACCTGGAAGCTCGGGCTGCCCTGCCACTTCAGGGTGAACTTGAAAGTGAACTGCGAGGGAGCTTCAAACTGTTTGGACACTCGCCCCGGGCCGCTGGCGACGAGCGACTTGTTCGCAAAGGTCCAACCTCGCACCCCGTCGCCATGGCGACTCCACTCCTCCAGATTCCGTGGCCCGGTGTAGATGATCTGCCGCTGGCGCACGCCAAGCTGGATGGATTTCAGGGCGGTCCGGGGAATGACCAGCCGGCCCGCATCCGCCGTCAGGGCGACGAGGTTCCTCTCGTCCAGGCCCTCGATCGCAGCGGGAAGAAGATCGCCGTTAGACAGCTCGATCAAGGTGCCGGGCGGATTGGGCACCACCTCGGGAGCCCTGAAATTCACCATGGCAACCGCGTCCGCCTTGAGAAAAACAGAATCCGGGGACAACGCGGAACTCAGCTCCACCACGCCTGCTTCATTGATCGAGCGCACGGTCCCCGTCAGGCGGGACTGTCCGGCCAGAGTGAGATCGTCCGCCCGCAGGCCACCGGTCCCGCCGACGCCGAGCAGCAGAGCGATCCAGGAATTCATGTTAGAAGTCCGCATCCCAGTCATCGATCAAATTGTTAGAGGGTTGAAAATCGAGCATGACGGCGGACTCCAGATTCACGTTCATCTCACCGCAAACCGGGTTGAGAATCCGGAGCGAGGCGCCATCGCCCGCGAGCGGACGGCCGGAGATTTGCCCGAGCGGACTGAGCCGGATCGTGAGATCGTCCGCCGGGGGATCCGTTTCCTTGGCGAGCCGGTTGCGGGCGAAACGGATCTCCGCGACGTCATCCAACAGGAACTGAAACTGCCCATACTTGCCGTCGAGCACGATCTTCCCATCGCGGAACGCCACGACGCGGCCGGAGAAGCGGTCAGTGCCGTTAGCTAACAAAACAATATCCTGCTCATCCACCTGCAGGCTGCGCGCCGAGTCGGGCATGCCGTTCCATTCGCCGACCATCACATCCGAAATTTTGACGGGAGAGTCCTCGGTTTGCACCACGAAGCCGAAGCCGGCCCCCTTGCCTGCGTAGCGCGCCCGATCGCGGACGCCCGATCCTCCCTCGCTCCACTGGACCACGAACTCGTCATTGATAAAGAGCGAGATTTCGCCGGTTAGACGATTGCTGCGGATCTCCATCGTCGCCTTGCCAGTATCACCGAGGCGGATGGAATTGCCGTTGATCTGCACCCGCTCGACATTGGGTCCGCCTTCCTCATTCACGGAGGTGCGGAACAGCATCATGTGCGTCGAGAAAATCTGCAGCACGTAACTGTTACCAAACATGACGGGCAAGATGGTCGAATCTCCGGGAGCGAATCCCGCCTGCCTGCGCTGTTGGACTTCCGCCGGCTTCTCGGGATCTCCCGGCGGCTTGGTTCTGGCAAAGTCCGCATGGAAGCCAATCGCGATCGCGAGGCGGTTTTTCCAGGCGAGATCGAAGCGCAGGATCGCGCGGTCCGGCATGGCATCTTCCCGCAGCAGCGCGGTGCCGGATTGACGGCTCGGCCAGTACCAGGCTGACCCGGAAAACGCCCAGCGCCCAGGGGACTCGTCATCGTCCTTCTTTTGACCTTTTTCCCCGGACTCCGGCGTCGCGGGCGGCATGCCATCGGGAAACGAAGCGTTCGCCATTTTCCACTCATCTTCGACGAAAGGTCCGTGGTAGCGGAGCCGCCCGCCTAACGGACTCGGGGCGAGCCGGGTCGCCTGGTTCCGTGGAATCCTAACAGGACCGGCGTACGGAGTGTCGAGCGTGACGGCCTCGTCATCGAGATCCGTCAGCGTGCCGGGCACGCTGTCGCCATTCACCATCGCGACGTGCGAGAGCGTGGCCAGCGAGCGCGCCGGCCGACCGCCGCGGAGCACGACGTGGCGAAGCTGTGAAGTGGTGAAATCCACCGGCACGGCCACATCGTCCCGCCGCCAGATCGCCTTGGGGCCTTCCTTGAGACCGAGGAAATTGCCATGAAGCTGGTCGCCGTTCGTGAAACGCAACAGGTCGGAAGGCTCCGCGGCAGCGCCCTCTAGCAGGCCCGCGATCCAGACGATGGCGAGGGCGCGGATCATTTTTCGTAGATCGGCAGGAACCGATAGTTGAGGGCCAGCGACAGCAGCGCGCCCGCGGTGTTGAACGAGGTGCCCTGGTTTCCAGGAAAGGAGCCGTCCGGCGACTGGATGGTTGATAGATAGCGAATGTTGCGAGCATTCCATTCCTTCCACGTGGCTTCATCCGCGTGGAACAGCGCCTGCGACATGTAGTATTCGAAATAGAACGGATAGTAGCGGTCCCGGAAGTCGATGTTCTTTTTCAGATAGGCCAGGCTCGCCTGATAGCCCTTGGAGTCGCGCTCCTTGGCCAGCGAGAGGCACAGTGAACCGATCGCCGTTAGAGTAGGCTTGCCGCCCGACGAGGAGGTATAGCCATAGTCGCCGTCCCTGCCCCGGCAGGTGGCGAGATAGGCGAGGCCCTTCTTGATCGACTCGTCGGGGACGGCGATGCCGGCATTCCTCGCGGCGAAGAGCGTCACCAGTTGGCACCCGGTCACGGTGGTGTCCGCGTCGCGGCTTTCCGGGGTGTAGCGCCATGCCCCGAAACGATTCTTTTTCTGTGAACTCACAATCAGCTCCACCGCTTTCTTCAGCGCTGGTGCGATCTTCGGATTGTCGAGCGCCCCGTAGGTTTCCGCGAGCGCCTTGGTGGCGAAAGCATGGTTGTACATGCTCGATCCGATGTAACCGTTCTTCTCGTTCTGTTGCGAAAGGATGTAATCGATCCCGAGGCGGATGGTCTTGGCGTAGGGGCCATGGTTGGGATCTTCGCCGTGGGCGAGAAACGAGGCGACGCAGAGTCCGACGACGCCGGGTTCGGAGCCCACGCTGTCGTTCCAAACGCCTCTTTCGTTTTGCGTTTTCGCGAGGTATTGCAAGCCCCTTTCGTAGATCAGCTCGGCCTGCGCGGGAATGGAATCGTCCGGACGACCGGGCAAATCCTGTGACCACGCGATGGGTGAAATCGCGAGCGTGCCCCAGAGGCAGATTCTAACTGATAAAAAGCGGGTCATGGTTGGATTCACTTCAGTTTTTGTTCCGCACCCCGGTTGTAGGCGTCCAGGGCTTTTCTGAATTCCTCCGGCAGCTCGTGGCCGGCGGTGCCACCGGCCTTGGGCACGCGGCGCGCTTCGCTTTTGTCGTCGCTCTGGCCTTCAGTGGAACCGTTGGCCTCATCGGACAGACCGGTCACGCCCATGCCACCCTGATCGCTGGGTTTGCCGCCCTTGCCTTTTCCCTCTCCCGGCTTTTTGCCCATCATGCGTTCCATCATGTCCATCATGGCGCTGCCGGATTTGCCGCCGCCCTGCTGTTTCTGCTTCTCCTGGGCCGCAGCGTGAATTTTTTCGATGATCTCGGTCTCGGCCGCGAGGGTGCTGCCGCCGGTATCCGCATCCGCAAGCTTGTCGGTAGCTTCGTCCATGATCTTCTTCACTTCGTCTAGCAGCTCGATGACCGTCGGCACGGTCTGTTCGATCGTGAGCTGCTGGACATCCGCCGCAAGCTCGTCCTGCTGGTCGGCCACCTTGGCGGATCCCTCGCGATGCTTCGCGAGCACGTCGTCCAGTGATGGCTCTTCAGCGCGTGCGAATCCCACAAGCGATGACAACCAAACGACTGCGGCGATGCTGGATCTCATGGTTCGTTAGAAATGTTAGGGCTTGCCTCGGCGCTGCGGCGGAGTTGCTCCAGAGCGCGGGTTTGAGCGCGGACATCCTGTTCCTGTTGGATCAATTTCATCACCCGCAGCATGAACTCGAAGTCCTCGTCCTCGGGGCTTTGGCCGCCACCGTCTCCACCGCCGCCGGCTTCGTTCTTGTCGTTTTCGCCGTCGAGTTTGCTGGCCCATTCGGTGAGCTTGTCGGCCCATCGTTTGGAATTCTCGGTGGCGACGAAGGAGTGGTTCGAGCCCAGCATGACCACGATTTTTTCCAGCCCGGTGTCGATCTCCGATGAGCGCATTTCGTCGAAGATCTGCCTGAACGATTCCGTCTTGGTGCGGGCGAAATAACTGCCCAGATCCTCCTGCAGCCAGCGCACATCCGAGGCGGTGTTCGACTGTTGGCTGGCCGCCTCCTTCAATCGGCGCTGATCGGATGGGTCGAGTTTGGAGCTTCTCGTGCCGAGAATCCGCTCGTAGGCCTCGATCAAGGAACTGGCGATTCCGCCCTGCTCGCCAGCGGCTTTTTTCAATCGATTGACGAACGTGCCGGCCTCGAACTGGCGGTTCGCCTCGTTCGCCTTGGCGATCGCCTCCTGCATCTTTTCAACGGCCTTTTTCTGCGCCTCGACCGCTTTCGCCACGTCATCGCCGGTCTTCTCCGGCGTGTTCGACTGCTCCCGCGAATCGCCGATTTTTTCCTGCACCTTGGGCAGATCCTGTTGGGAAAGTTCCTGCATCGACTTGAGCGACTCCGCCATTTTCTTGAGCGTGCCCTTCTCGATGTCGCCATTGCGCGCGGCGTCTTTCATCAAGCTTTCCATCCGGTCGGTTAGATCCTGCATCCGGCGTTCGCTTTCGGCCTCCGCGGCTTCCTGATCTTCGAGCCGCTTGGTGTTCTGATCTTTTTGAAGCTCCTCGCCGCCCAAGCGTTCGAGGCGTTGGTTTTCGTCCAGCAGCTCTTGTTCGCGGCGCGCAAGGTCTTCCAACTCGGTGATCGTCCGGTCGAATTTACTCTTCAACAACTGCGCGTGCTCGTCGCGGGTAAGGACATATAAAATCACCGGCTCGGAATACACCCGCCCGCGGTTAGGGAAATAGTCCTCACTGTAACCGCGGAGCGTGATCTTCTGCGGCGTGATGCCAAATGCGGCGGGTGAAAACGCGGCGCTCTTGCCGACCCGACGCTCCTCGGCCGCTCCGTCGCCCACCTTCATTTCGCCCTTGGCGGGAGTTTCGTCGCTCGGCCGGGTGAACTGGCCGGACCACTCGATGCCGGTTTGCCTGACGCCGAAATCATCTTCCGCCAGCACCTCGAAATCGACCGTTTCCTCGGGCAGCATCACCTTTTGGCGATCAATCCCCTGCAAATAACAGGTCGGCGCGGCGTCGCGCAGCGCATCGACCCGCAGCTTGAATCCGGACTCTCCGGCCAGGCCGTATTTGTCGGTCCACGCGAAGGGAATTTCGAAAGGGATCGTACCCACCTCCATCACGGGGGTTCTCGCAGTTAGACCGGAAATTTCGAGCGCCCCCTCGACGGCAACGTAGGCAGATGCCGGCGCTTCCGCTTGCTCGATCGTCTGCGAGCGGGTCGGGCCGAAGGTAGCGGCCGCAAGCTCGCGGGTGGTCGTTAGATCGATACGGATCCTGCTGCCCTCCACCGCGCTGACGACGCCCGTGTTGAGGTCCACGGATTTCTCGGGAATCCCCAAATAGGCCGGGGGAGTGACGAGCGCGGTCACGGTTTCCATGCCGGGGCGCGGCACCGGCTCGATGCGCACCTCGTGCCGCAAGTCTCCCACGCGAAATACCAAAGTGCCGGGGTCCTGCTGGCCGGGAAACGTGAAATGGTAGCGCCCGCCCGCCAGCGCGGTTTGGACGCCAGGCTGCAATCCATAGCGGCCGGTCGCGCTCGCCGGGCGCTGCTCGGAGTCCTTCGAAAGCTTGAGCGAAATTTCGAACGCCTCGCCAAACGCCACCGCCTGATAGACCGGCGGCCGATCGAGCCGGGTGAAGGTGTAGCGCTCGGTGTTAGAAAGCGGCAGCAGCCAGCGTTGCAGCGCATTGATTCCGGCGCGCGGGGTGATCGTAAACGCTGCCGCCACGATGCCGGCCAGGGCCAGCGCCGCAAGTGACCAGCGCCGGTGCCGTTGCGGTGGCAGCGCGTCATCCAGCTTGCGCTTGCCGGCCTCGATGGCCACCGCCTCCATGGCCGCCTCGCGCAGCCGCGGTGAGAGCGTGTCCGCATTTCCCACCTGATCCTGCAGCTCGATGACGCCTAACAACCGGTCGCCGAGCCCGGGGTAGCGCCGCGAGATCAACCGCGCGAGCTGGATTTCCCGCCGCTGGCGCCAGACCCAGCGGTGCAGCCAGTACGGCGCAAACACCGCGAACAGCGAAATTCCTGTTAGCAGGATCGCCAGGCGGACCCAGCCGGGAGTTTGCCAAACGCGGTCCAGCCCGAACACCAGCAGGAAGGAGATCAGCAGCCCGATCATGCCCGCGGCCACGGCTTCGAGGATTTTCACCCGCCACAAATGACGCCGGAAGTCGTCCAACTGGAGCCGCAGGGCTTCGGGAATGACAACCTGGTGGGCAGGCGGGGTGGATGAAGAGGCCATGATGAAATCGACCGGCATCCCGGTCCTGCGACGAATGAGTGAAGCTCCCAAATCGATACTTGGAGTGCCAGCGCATTCTCGCGGACTTTAGCGACCGTCACAAGTGGGTTTGTCTGGCCGGCCTCGATCCTGCCAATGCAGAAACTCATGGATTGTTGTAAGCCGCATTCGGTCGTCTGAGTATCAGGCGGTCCATGAGCAACAGCGATCAGGCCGCGGTGGAGCGGCTCCACGAAGTTTACAAGCAAATGAAGGTCGAACTCGGCCGGGTAATCGTCGGACAGGATCAGGTGGTGGACCAAACGTTGATGGCGATCTTCTGCCGCGGCCACGCGCTGCTCGTCGGCGTCCCCGGATTGGCGAAAACTTTGCTTATCGCCACCCTGGCCCGTGCGCTTGAGCTCAGTTTCAAGCGCATCCAGTTCACGCCCGACCTGATGCCCGCCGATATCACCGGCACCGATGTCCTTGAAGTGAATCCCGAGACTGGCCACCGCGGGTTCCGGTTCGTCCACGGCCCGATTTTCGCCAACCTCGTGCTCGCCGACGAAATCAACCGCACCCCGCCGAAGACCCAGGCGGCGTTGTTAGAAGCGATGCAGGAGCATCACGTCACCGTTGGCGAGCACACGCTCGATCTGCCAAAGCCGTTCTTCGTCCTCGCCACTCAGAACCCGATCGAGCAGGAAGGCACCTACCCGCTGCCCGAGGCCCAGCTCGACCGGTTTCTCTTCAACATCATCGTCGATTACCCGTCGGAAGCCGAAGAGCGGGAAATCATCCGGCGCGTCACCAGCCCCTCGGATACGCAGGTCACGCCGCTGCTCAATGCGGAGGAAATTCTCAAGATTCAGGCGATCGTAAAACGCGTCCCGGTCGGCGATCACGTCATCGACTTCGCCGCCAAGCTGGCCCGCGCGACGCGCCCGAAGGACGTCTCCGCGCCTGATTTCGTCAAGGAAATGGTCGGCTGGGGCGCTGGCCCGCGCGCCGGCATCAGCCTCATTTCCGCCGCCAAGGCCCATGCCGTTTTGCGCGGCCGCTACCATGCCACGACAGGAGACGTGGCCGCTGTCGCCGCGCCCGTCCTGCGTCACCGCGTTCTAACTACCTTCAACGCCGAAGCCGCCGGGATCACCAGCGACGACGTGATCCAGCGCCTCATCAAGCTGCTCGCACCCAAAGAAGAATTCGTGCTCTGAAGAACTAACCGCGGAATTTATTCCGCCTGAATCAAGAGTTTTTCAACCGCAGATAAACGCAGATGGAAGAACCAGCGTGATGAAGGGATGAATGCTCGCAGCCCTAAACTCCAAGCTCTCCACCTCTTCTCTTATCAACGTCCATCTGCGTTCATCTGCGGTTAAAATATCCTCTTCTTCCATGTCCGACTCCCTTCAACTCCCCGCCTGCATGAGGCTCCTCCCGGAGGAAACCATGAGTATCATGCGCCGCTCGGAATGGTATGCCCGGCGCCGGATGGTCGGTACTCTGTCAGGCCGCCACACCTCGCCGGACAAGGGGTTTTCCGTCGAGTTCGCCGAGCACCGCGAATACTCGCCCGGCGACGATCCGAAAAACCTCGACTGGCGCGTGATGGCCAAAAGCGACCGCCAGGTGATCCGCCAATACATCGAGGAAACCAACCTGCGCGCGATGATCGCCGTCGATGTTTCCGGCTCCATGAATTACACCGGCGACTCCGCCGCGAGTTCTAATGGGAAGACCCTTTCCAAACTCGAATACGCCAAGCACCTCGCGGCCGCCCTTGCCTATTTGTTCGTGAAACAGGGTGATGCGGCCGGCCTCGTTACCTTCGACAAAACCACCCGCGGCTTCGTCCGCGCCGGCAGCCGGCCCAGCCAGGTGCGGCGCATTTTGGAGGAACTCCACACCACCCAGGCCGGCGAGGATACCGATGTCGGCGGCGTGCTCCATCACGTCGCCGAGCGCATCCCGCGCCGCGGCCTCGTGGTCCTGATCAGCGACCTTTTCGACGATCCCGAGAAAATCGTGGAAGCGCTCCATCACTTCGATTTCCGCCAGCACGAACTCGTCGTCTTCCACTTGTTAGCCGAAGAGGAGCTGACCTTCCCATTCAAAAGTTTTCAACGTTTCAAAGACCTCGAAGGGATCGAAGCGATGCTCCGGATCGATCCCCAGGCCGTCCGCGCCGCCTATCTCGAAAAGCTCCGCGGCTTCGTCAAACGCATCGACTCCGCCTGCGGAAAAATGCGCGCCGATTACGTGCCCGTGAATACCAAAACCCCGCTGCGGGACACTTTGCTGCGCTACCTGGGAGGGCGAAAATAGATGTTATTTCTCAATCCATGGCTGCTCGCCGGGCTTCTCGGCGCGACGATCCCGATCATCATTCATCTAGTCCGGCAGCAAGCCGCCAAGCCCGTGGAATGGGGCGCGATGCGGTTTCTGTTCGACACGATTTCCGTGCGCCGCCGGAAGATGGAATGGGAAGATCTGCTCTTGATGGCGGCGCGCTGTCTGTTGTTAGCGCTGCTTGCGCTGGCCCTCGCGCGGCCGTTCATTCCGCCGGATTCGAAAATCCCGTGGCTGTTTGTGCTGCCGGCGGGACTGCTCGGCATCGCCCTGTTTGGCGGGTCGTTTGTCCTCGGCAGTGCCAAGGCGCGCTGGCTCACGAGAATCGCCGCCATTGCCCTGCTGCTTGCCGCAGCGGGTCTGATCGCCTTCGAGAAATTTCTGAACCTGAAACGGTTTGAAGCCAGCGGGCGGCGCGACGTCGCGCTGGTCATCGATGCCTCGGCTTCGATGGAACTCACCCGCGACGGCAAGTCCAATTTCCAACAGGCGGTGGCCGAAGCGAAACAACTCGTCAAGGACGCGCCTAACGGGACCGCCTTCACCGTCGTTCTCGGCGGACCCGCGCCGGAGGCCAAGACCGCCGCCCCCCTCACCCACCGGGCCGACGTGCTGGGGGTTCTTGAAAAGTTAGAGCCGGTCGGCGGCGCGTTCCGGGCACACGATGCGCTCGGCATGGCCACGCTGGGACTCGCCGAGGGCAGCAACGCTTCGAAGGAAATCGTCGTCTTCACTGACTCGCAACGCTCGGGCTGGCGCTTCGAAAACCCCTCCGCCTGGGACGGGCTTGAAGAGGCGTGGAAGGCCATGCCAGCGAAGCCGAAACTGCTGCTGCGGGACTTCGGCGCGCCCGCGAATTTTCGCAACCTTTCGCTTTCCGGCCTTGAACTGTCACGCGCCGTCGTCGGCACGGATCGCGAACTCACGCTGCGGGTCACGGTGGAAAACACCGGCACCGAAGCGATCACACCCGGACCCGTGGTGTTGGAGATTGAGGGCAAAAAAACCGCTGAAGCCCCTGTCGGCCTGCTCGTGGCCGGACAGACGGAAACCGTCGAATTCCGCCACGGTTTCACCCGTCCGGGTCCCCAGGTGATGAGTGCCAGAATCGACGCCGGGGACGATCTGGCGGGCGACAATCGCCTCGAACGCGTGGTAATGGTTCGCGGCACTTTGCCGGTCCTGTTAGTGGATGGCAATCCCGCCGGTTCCTTCTTCGAGCGTGCCGCCGGCTATGCGGCACTCGCTCTTGCGCCATCCAGTGGATTGATCAGTGGCAAGCCCGCCGATGGGAAATTCCTGATGGACCCGCGGGTGGTTGCAGCGCCGGCTTTGCGCGAGGAAGACCTGGAAGGTGCCGCCGTCGTCGTGCTTGCCGATGTCTCGCGCCTGCCTGACCGGATCGCGAGCAAACTCGCCGCAAAAATCGCCCAGGGCACCGGCCTGTTTGTCATCGCCGGCCCGCGGGCCGATCCGGGTTTTTATAATGCTTGGGAAGGCATGGACGGCGCCCTGATCCCTCTGCCGCTTGGCGAGGAGGCCACCGCTACGGAAGGAGTTCCCCCCGCCGCCGCCACATTTGTGCACGAGTCGATGAAGCTGTTTGTGAAGAACGCGGACCTGGAAAACGCCCGCGTCACGACTTGGAGAAAAACCGGAAAACCGGTGGTTGGCGGCGTGCAGGCCGCTGCGTTTTCCAATGGCGACACCTTCCTCGCGACGCGCAGCTACGGCAACGGTCGTAGCATCCTGGCGACCTGCGCCTTCGATGCGCGGGCCGGAAATCTACCTGCCCGACGTTCGTTCGTGCCGTTGGTTCACGAGCTGGTGACTTGGGCAGCCGGCGGCGGAGTCGAGTTGAATGTGGATGCCGCCTGGAGTCCCGGTTTCGCGCTGGACTCCAATAGCGGCGGACTTTCCGCCAAATATTTTCGGACCCGCGAGCGCAACGAGGCACCTGTGTTAGAACGCATCGATCCGGCCATCGACTTCAACTGGTCCGCCGCGCAGGCAGCGCCGCAGGTGCCGCGTGACAACTTCTCGGTGCGCTGGCTGGGGACGGTCGCCGCACCTGTTAGCGGCAGTTACTTCATTGAGGCGGAGGTGGATGACACGGTGGAGGTGAAAATCGGCAGCAGCAATCTCAGCGCGCAGGTGCAGCGCCCGGGAACCGCGAGCGTGACACTGGAAGCCGGCAAGCCGGTCCCCTTGGAGGTCATTTTCGAGCAGGGCGGCGGCGAGGCCTACGTCCGGCTGTTTTGGACTCCGCCGGGCGAGAAGCGGCAGATCATTCCCTCATCCGCATTTGCTCCCGCGAAGGTGGCCGACGCCTTGACCATGAAAGCCACCGACCCGCGCGGCCAGCCGCGGGAGGCGTCGATCCGCACGAACCGTCGCGGCCGCGAGCTTTCGCTGAACGGTGCCGCGCTGCCCGGCATCTATCAGGTGTCCACCGGTTCGTCGTTAGATAAGCTGATCCCGGGAATCGAAAACGGCACGCTGCCGGTATCCGTCAACCGCGACGTGGCCGAGAGCCACTTCGCGCCGATGACTGCGGATGATTTCGCGCTGGTCCGCAAACGCGTCGATTTGTTACTCCCGCGCTCGGTGGCGGACATGGTCGGCGTGCTCGACGGCAAAGGATTCGGCCGTGAAATCTGGAAGGTGTTAGCCATCGCGGCCTTCGTGCTGTTTCTACTGGAAAGTTTCCTTGCCCGTTGGGTTTCGCGTTCGCGGCGGAGCGCGGAAGATGTGCGGGTCGAGTTTGGTGAGGCGAAAATCTGGAGGGCCGGAAGATGAAATTACTGATCCGATTCGGCCTCGTCGCCGCAGCAAGCTGGGGCGCGCTTTACGGCATTTCGCGTATCGTTAGAATTTCACCAGAGTGGTCGCTTGGGGTGGTGGCGCTCGCCTTCGCCGCAGTGGTGGAATTGATTTTAGGGCTCTACCGCTACGAAGCCGGTGCCGTGACGCCGGCGAGGGCGCGGTGGATGATCGGCTTGCGGCTGACCGCGCTGGCGGTGCTGGTGTGGATCTTGATCGAGCCGGTGTGGGTGCGGAAAGTGGAGCGCGAAATCAAGCGCGAGGTCGTGGTCGTGCTGGATGATTCCGGCTCGATGCAGTTAAAGGACGACGGCACGGAGGCGACTCGGATTGCGATCGGCGAGGCGGCGTTGGCGCAGTCGAAGATCGTGGAAAAACTGCGCGAGAAGCTGCGGGTCCGCGTGGTGAAAGCCGCGCGCAGCGTGCGGGCGGAAGGTGAGACGGTCGCCGAAGGCTGGGGCGATGCGACGGATTTGGCAGCGGCGCTGGGGACCGTGTTAGAACAGGTGCCGCCCGATGAGTTGGCCGGCGTGCTGATGGTCAGCGACGGTCGGCACAACCGGCCCGAGCGAGTGGAGGATGTCGCGCGGCGCTTCGGAATCCTCGACGCTCCGGTCGGCATGGTCGCGGTGGGCAGCGCGGAACCGCCGCGGGACGCTTCGATTCTATCAGTCCGCGCGCCCGAGGCGATCCATCTGGGCGATAGAATGCGCGTGGCGGTGGATTTGAAGTTTGACGGCTACAAGGGACAAAAGGCGAAAGTCCGGTTGCGGCGCGGTGAGAAGGTGCTGGAAGAGCGGGAAATTTCCATCCCGCAGGATCATCACCGCGAGGAAGTGCGGTTTGCGCAGATCCCCGACAAGGGCGGCGTGGGCGACTATCAGGTGGAGATCGCGGCGCTGGATGGCGAGCGGTTCAAGGAAAACAATGCATGGGAATTTGAGACCTCGATCACCGACGCGCGGACGAACGTGTTGATTGTGGAAAGCTTTCCGCGCTGGGAATTCCGTTATCTCCGGAATCTTTTCTATGGCCGCGACAAGTCGGTGCATCTCCAGTACGTGCTGCTGCATCCGGACGAGATCGAAGGCCAAGGGGCCGGGGCGGTCGCAGCTTCGGCATCGCGGCCGTTTGGCGAAGCCCAGGCAACGCGACTCCCGGCGAGTGAGGAGGAGTGGCAGAAATTCGACGTCATCATTCTCGGCGACGTGGAGGCCAAGGCGATGGACGAAGCGACGTGGAAAATCATTTCGCGCTGCGTAAACGAGCGGGCGGCGTTGCTGGTGATGATTGCCGGGCCGCGGTCGATGCCGCATGGCATCGATGCGCTAGAGGGCCGCGCGCTGGTGCCGGTGGAGCTGGAATACGGGCGCCGCAATTACTTTAACGGTGGCGATGACACATTTCGTTTCGCTCTAACTGCCGAAGGCCAGCGGCATCCGGTGACCCAGCAAAGCATCGGCGACGTCAGCAATGAACGAGTCTGGTCGGGATTTCCCAAGCTGAACTGGCGGCATCCGGTGACGGGTCTGAAGGAAGGTGCCGAAGTGCTTCTCACTTCCGCCCAGGAAGACCGCGAACCAGGGGTGGCGAGCGGCGCGGGCCTCACATCGGCGTTGGAGGGCTTGGCGAAACGTCGTGAGCGCGAGGCGAAAACCGCGCTGCTAGTGACGCGGCAGACGGGAAAAGGCAAGGTCGCGATTCTTCTAACCGACCGCACCTGGCGGCTCCGCGAGGGCGCGGGCGATCTCTATCATCATCGCTTCTGGGGCAACCTTGTCCGCTGGGGCGCGGGACCGACCCTCCGTTCCGGCGGCGCGCGTGCTCGCCTGGGGACCGACCAGCTGACCTACACTCCCGACGATCGGGCGAAGGTTACCGCCCGCTTGCGGGACAAAAGTTTGAAGCCGGTGGAGGATGGATCGCTCCGCGCGGAAGTGCTGCGGGACGGCAAGCCGATGGCGAACGTGGCCATGACGGCCATCCCAGGTTCGAGCGGACTGTACGAGGCGAATCTGGATCGGTTCACCAAGGCCGGGAAATATGAAGTGCGGCTGCGCGGCGAGCGGGCGGACGGCTTGATCCGGGAAGACGGCTCACGCGAGCTGCGAACCGGCTTCCGCGTGGTCGGCTCACGCGGACCGGTGGAGCTGGCGGAAACGACGTTGAATCTTCCGCTGCTGGAGACTGTCGCGCAGCTCTCGGGCGGTAAGGTCGTTTCCCCCGATAAGACGGGCGAGCTGGCAGCGCTTTTTCTAACCGACAAGAACGAGCGTGAGGAAATCCGCGAAACCGGGCTGTGGGACAGCGGCTGGGTGCTGGGTCTGCTGGCGGCTTTGTTAGGAACCGAATGGGTGACCCGGCGCTCGGGCGGACTACCTTAAAAATAAAATTATGAACCGAACTTCTGGGGAAATTGAATCGCGGCTGGACGCGGTGAGGCAGCGGATCCGGCGGGTGCAGGTCGTGCGCGGCGCGATGGTGGTGGCGACGGTCGCGCTTGCCGGACTGTTCGCGATCATGGCGGCGGATTACTTTTTCGCGCCCCTGCCGCTGCCGCTGCGATGGACCATGTCCGGGGTCTGGCTGGTGGCGTTGCTGGTGGCGGCGAAGTATGGACTCGGACCGGTTTTCAAGCCCATCGGCTTGCTACAGGTGGCGCGCTGGCTGGAAGTTCGTCACCCGGAAATGGAGGAACGCCTCAGCACGGTGCTGGAACTCGGGCATCAGGAAGGTGGGATATCCGCGGATCTTTTAGCTGCACTGGCGCGAGCAGCGGAAGCGGATGTTAGCAAGGTGGATGCGGTCGGCGAGGTGAAGGCTGCGCGGACGACGCGGCACTGGGGACGTCCAGCGCTTGCACTGGCGGTGGTGCTGATAGCGGCCTTCGCGGTGTGGCCCGGTGCGACCGCGCGCTTGTTCGTGCGGGCGGTGGCTCCGTTTTCCAAGTTAGGAAATGCGGCGGCGGGCAGGTTCGTGGTGAAGCCGGGAAATTTAGAGGTCTTGGAAGGCGACGCGGTTAGAATCGAGGTCGGTTATGCCGGACGAGAGAAGAATTTGGAGATGTGGATGGAGTTCGAAGACGGGCGGAAAATCTCGCAGTCGATGGCGAACGAGGGAGGGAACTTTACCTATGTTCTCAATCCGGCGAAGGCGGGCTTTCGCTATCAGGCGCGGGCCGGGCGCGAGGAAAGCGATAGTTATACGATCAACGTTTTGCCGTTGCCGGCCATTGCGGAGCCGCAGGTGAAGATGGAATTTCCCGAGTACATCGGAGCGATTCCCTCGGAATACCCGTTAGAGCGCGGCATCGAGGCAGTGGCGGGCACGCGCGCTACCTTAACCGGCCGGATGAACACGCCGGTCGAAGCGGCCTGGCTTGAAATAGACGGCAAGCGAATCGCCGAGGGAACGATTGAGGCGTCGGCAACAGGCGGACGGGTGGAATTTGCGTGGGAGTTGGTCACAGGGGGATCGGGCGAGGCGCGGTTGATGTTCAAGCATCGGCTGGGGCGTGAGATCGACGGGCTGCGATTTACGGTGGAGGTTTTAGAAGATCGGGCACCGGAAGTGGTGTTGCTCAGCCCGATGCAGCATGATTTGAAAGTGCGGTCGGACGAAGTGCTTGAGCTGAAGTATGAGGTGACGGAGGATTTCTCGGTGGCAAAACTGATGGTGGAGGTGGACGCGGGCGGAAGCGGGCAGGCCATGTTAGACGCAGTCATGCCGATCCGGGTTGCCGGGTCCGAGCCGCCGCAATTCCGCGGCGGCGAGGCGGTGGCCATCGGCGGGCTGAAGTCGCGTTTTCCCGGCATCAATCACCTGCGTCTGCGGGTCAGGGCCGAGGACGGGCGGCCTACAACCACGGGCGGGCCGGGAATCGGATTTTCCGAGTGGGTGAATATGCGCCTCGACGACGGTGCGGAATCATTGGCGCGGCAAGAGCTGCGGGAAGAACACGATGGGGCGAAGCAGACGATCGAGGAAGCAATCCAGGCGACGCGTGAGGCGCGGGAACGGATGGACCGGCACCGTGAGGCGGTTAAAAAAGGCGAGCTGAATGAAAACGCGCTAAAGGATTTAAAAGAGGCGGGCGAAAAACTCGCGGCCACCGAGGAAAAACTGCAGGAGCTGTCGAAGCAAATGGAAGAGAGCGTCCACGCGCCCAAAGCGGACGATGTTAGACAGGCGGCGGAGACCGTCGCGAAGGCCCGCGAGGCGCTGGAGAATTCCCCGCTGCAGGACGAAGCGGCGCAGCGCGATGCCAAGCTGGAGCAAGCTAGAAACGAATCGGAATCTGCGGTGAAGCAGCTTGAAAACGTGAGAAACGAAATGGACCGCGAGCGCGAAAAAATCGAGGATTTGGCGCGGATGCAGGACCTCGCCCAGCAGCAGCAAGAACTTGCGCGGCAGGCGGAAGCCAATCTTGCTCAATCCCCGGAGCCGCAACAGACGACCAAGGATTGGCAAGAGCGCCAACGCCAAATGGAAGAGGCGCTGAAGCAGCAACTTCGCGAACGCCCGCAGGCGAAGGCCGAGGCGTTAAAAGCGCAAGCCGAGCAAGCGGCGGCACTGGCCGAGCAGGCGCGCGAAATGGCGAAATCTCAGGACGCTCTGGAGGAACAGACGAAGCAGGTTTCCGAAAAATCCCTGCAAGAGGCTCTAGCTGCCGCGCAGACCAAGATCGCGGCGCAAGCGAACAAGGAACTCGCGACCGCCCGCGAGGCGAGAAATGAGCTCGCTGACACATTGCCCGAAGCGACCGCGGCGGCTGAAACGGCGCGCGATCAAATTCAAAAAGGCGAAACCCGAGCGGCTGCGGATTCGGCGAAGACCGCCGCGCAGGAGATGAAGGCGGCGGCGGAGAAAGGAAGCGAGAAACCACCATCATTGGACCAAGCGGCCCAGGCCGAAGCGCTGGAAACCCTCGCCGAGCGGCAAGCCAAAATGGCCGGGGCCATGGAGGCCCTCGCTAAGGGAAATCCCGCCGAAGCGTTAAAGCAACTGCAAGCGACGCAAGCCGAAGCTGCGGCCGATTTGGCCCAAGCCGTTGAAACCATGCCGCAAATCGACGGCAACGGTTCGATGCAGGAAGCCAAGAACTCCGGAAAACAAGGCAGCCAGCAGGCGGCCGAAGCGTCAGTGCAGGGACAAAAGGACCAGCAACAGGAAGCGTCGAAACAGCACGACCAGGCGGGCCAAAATTTCGGGAAAAGCGCGGAGGCCCTGACCCGCGCGGCGGAAGAATTTTCGAAGGCCGCCCAGGAAGCTGCCGCCCAGGCGCAGAATCCACAACGGGCGCAAGTGTCACCCGGCGAACTTGCCGAGGCATTTCAACAGGCATCCCAGGCTGCGACCAATCCCGAAGCCGCGCAGGCAGCGGCCCAAGCTGCCAGTGCGGCGAAAGCTCTCTCCCAAGCCGCTCAAGCTGGCCGCCAACAAATGCAGGGCCGCCAGCCAGGCCAGCCCGGTCCTGCGGGGCCGCCCGGAACCCAACCCCGGCGGGGCTTGCAACAGCCCGAGGGCAGCCGCGGGATTCCTCCAGAGTTGGCCAAGCTCGGCATCAGTGCTGCGGACTGGGAAAAAATCCAGGCGACCCTCCGCTCCGACGTCGGCGCGGGCGAAGGTGGCGCGGTCCCGGCGGAATACCGGGAACTCGTGAAAGGTTACTTCGAAAGCATTTCCAAAAAATCCACCAAGGAGTGACATGAAATTTTCCCTCGGAATCGTTTGCGCGATCCTCGCCCTAACCACTCTCGCCCAGGCCCAGCAAGCGCCCGACGCGGTGTTTTCCCAATGGCGCGACAAGGTCGATCCCGCAGTGGAAAACGCCTTGAGCTACCTCGCCCGTGTGCAGCAGCCCGACGGCTCGTTCCCCGGCGGTTACGGGGATTCCACCGGCATCCCGGCACTGGTCGGGATGGCCTTTCTATCAAAAGGCCACCTTCCCACCGAAGGCCCTCATGCCGCGACGGTGAACCGCTGCATCGACTTCGTGCTCGCCAATCAGAAGGGCGACGGTCTGTTTGAAAAAGGCAACGCAGGCACCGGACCGATGTATGCCCACAACATTTCCACCCTCTTTCTATCCGAAGTCAGCGGCATGGTGGACCCTGCCAGGCAGGAAAAAATCGCCCGAACCCTGCCCAAAGCCCTCTCGCTCCTGCTCCGCGCCCAAGCCGTGAAGAAGGACGAAAACCACCGCGGCGGCTGGCGTTATCACCCGAACTCGACGGACAGCGACACCTCGTGCAGCGGCTGGGCGCTCATGGCACTGCGCTCCGCCAAGCTCAACGGTGCGGCCGTGCCGGACGGCGCCATCAACGATGCCGTCGCCTACCTGAAACGTCATCAGGACGAGAAAACGGGCAGCTTTGGCTACATGAATACGACGGAACATCAGAAATCTCTAACCGGCATGGGGCTGCTTTGCCTGGAACTATCAGGGAGGCATGGCTCGCCGGAGACGGTCAAGGCCGCCGACCACGTGATGAAAACCTTCCGCGAACTGCCCGGCGACCAGTTCGAGTTTTACGGAAATTACTACAACGCCCAGGGCACGTTCCAAATCGGCGGCCGCTACTGGGAGGAATACGCTCCCTGGATGTATGCCACGTATTTGAAAAAGCAGGAGGCCGACGGCTCGTGGGACAGCCGCGAGGCCGGGCGGATCTACGGCACCTCGATGATGGTCCTCGCCTTCACCGTCCCCTACCGCCAGCTCCCGATCTATCAGCGCGACGAAACGGTGGATGAGTCCGATCCGTGACGCGATTGTGCATTGCGGCGGGACGCGGCAGCCACGGAATTCTTGTCGCGTGCCGACGGATCAGGTAGCAAGGCGGCGCGTGAACATTGTCGATCAGATCGCCCTGCGGGCTTCGGAGGAACGCCCGGCGCTGGTGGCGGACGGGGAAATCATCACGTTCGGCGAGCTGCTAGAACGGGTTTCCGTCGCCGCAGTCTGGCTGGATCGCTGCCCAGGATTCCGCCGCGACGGGGTGCCGCGGGTGGGCCTGGCCTGCGAAAGCGGGGTGGATTACATCGTGCTGGCGCTCGCGATTCTCAAGGCGGGCGGCTGCCTGGTGCCATTGGCCGACGAGCTTACGGCGGTGGAGCGGCTGGAAATCATCGAGCGCACGAGCTTGTGCGGGATCGTCCAAGGCGGGAAGCCAACCGGCGCAACGTGGCTCCCGCTGGACCCGCCAGAGTTAGAAAACGAAGCGGAGTTTTCCGGCCTGGATCCGGCCTTCATCCGCTTCAGTTCGGGCACGACCGGACGCAGTAAAGGCGTGGTTCTGAGTCATGCCAAGCTGCGGGAGCGGATCGTCGCTGCGAACGCCGCGTTGGAGATCGGCCCCGGCGACCGGGTGCTGTGGATGTTGCCGATGGCTCATCATTTCGCCGTTTCCATCGTGCTCTATCTCTATCACGGAGCATGCACGGTGCTGGGAAAATCGCATCTAGCAGAGCACGTTTTGGAAATGGCCAGGGCGACCCGCGCGACGGTGATCTACGGGGCACCGTTTCATCACGCGCTGTTAGCGGCGGATCGCGGCGGCTATGCGTGGCCGGATTTGCGCCTCGCAGTGACGACGGCAGCGCCATTGCCAGCTGCGGTGGCAATGGGATTTCACCAACGCTTCGGTAAACCGTTAGTGCAGGGACTGGGCATCATCGAAATCGGTCTGCCCCTGCTGAATACTGGCGGTGCCGGGGACTCGCCGATGGCAGTGGGTCGCCCGTTGCCTGCCTTCGATGTCGAACTGCGCGACGAGGAAGGGCTGCCGGTCGCGGCCGGCCGCGTCGGTGAGCTGTGGATCAAGGGACCAGGAATGTTTGACGCCTATCTTTCGCCGTGGCAGCCGGTGGATGAAGTCTGCGTCGCCGGTTGGTTCGCCACGGGCGACCTGGCGGAAACCGACGCCGCAGGCCGCGTTTACCTGCGAGGCCGCAAGAAGAGCGTGCTGAACGTCGGCGGCATGAAGGTGTTTCCCGAAGAAGTGGAAGCCGTTGTGGAACGCCATCCCTCAGTGCGCCGCTGCCGCGTGACGGGATCGCCCCATGGAATCGTGGGCGTGGTGCCGGTGGCGGAAGTGATCCTGCATGACGGGAAAACTCTAGAACCGCGCGGGTTGATCGACTGGTGCCGGGAGTCACTTTCCATCTACAAAGTGCCCGTGCGGATAAAATTCGTTGATGATCTGCCACTAACGGCGAGCGGAAAAATCCGGCGGGTTTGACTGACGATTTGGCGAATAAAAATTCCCGGAAATCGCATTGAATTTTTAGCGGCTTCCGGCGTCAGTTGCGTTGTGAAAATCCAATCACTCCTAGCTCGTTTGACTACGCTCTCCCTGCTGGTGGCCTGCCTTGGTTCGGGCATCAGTTGCATGACCACCTACGATGTGCACGGGCGGCCCATGCAAACCGTCGATCCGGTGGTGGCCGTCGCCGGCGTCGCCGCAGCGGGATTGATCGGATATGCCGCAGGGAACAACCATGGCGACGGCGGTTGCTATGGAGGCGGCTATTACGGTCCTTGCTATTAGGCGCATCCCGCAATTTTTTAAAACGCCGGTTGAACAACACAGCTAACGCCACGTTAATTAGAAAATGAAAACACACCATCATCTCATGCGTCTGGGTTCGGTCATCGCGTTGGCCGCCGTCGTCGGCGCCAGTTCCAGTTGCATGACCACTTACGACGCCCACGGTCAGCCCGTGCAATCGGTGGATCCGGGGCTGGCCGTGGCGGGTGTCGCCGCAGCCGGACTCATCGGCTACGCCGCCGGAAATAACCGTTCGCACCATCACGGACACGGTTATCACAACGATGGGGGCTACTATCGCGGCGGCGGCTATTATCGGGGCGGCTACGTGCGTGGCTACCGCTGACCAATGACTGAACCTGTTCCGCCCCCGTCATGCCCCGTACTGCGACGCGACTCAATGGCTTCTCTGAATCTGTTATAAGGGGAACCACCCGGTTGGCAAACCAGCACGGCGCGATCAATCTGGCGCAGGGGTTTCCGGACTTCGACCCGCCGGAGGAGTTGCTGGCAGCCTTGGAACGCGCCACCCGCGGCCCGCACCACCAATATGCGGTCACTTGGGGAGCGCCACGGTTTCGCGAGGCGCTGGCCAGAAAAATTCAGCATTTCACCGGGCTGCCGATCCATCCGGATGAGAATCTGGTCGTCACCTGCGGCAGCACGGAAGCGATGATGGTGGCCATGATGACCGCCTGCAATCCGGGCGATAAGGTGATCGTCTTCTCGCCGTTCTACGAAAACTACGCGGCGGACGCGATCCTCTCCGGCGCCGAGCCGATCTACGTTTCTCTCAACCCGCCGGGGTTTGGCTTCGACTCCGCAGAACTCGCCCGTGCTTTCTCGCAGAAACCCAAGGCGATCGTGGTCTGCAATCCCTCGAATCCGACCGGCAAGGTTTTCACCCGCGAGGAACTGTTGGAAATCCTGCGGCTGGCGGAAGAGCACGATGCCTTCGTGATCACGGATGAGCCTTACGAGCACATCGTTTTCTCCCCGCACGAGCACGTCTATTTCGCGGCGCTTCCAGGAGCCTTCGAGCGAACGATCACCTGCAACTCGCTCTCGAAAACCTACTCGATCACCGGCTGGCGGCTGGGCTACGTGCAAGCCGCGCCGCAGGTCATCGCGCAGGCGAGGAAGGTGCACGACTACCTAACAGTCGGAGCCGCCGCACCACTGCAGGAGGCGGCGATCGCCGGACTGGAGCTGCCTGATAGTTACTACGCCGGCCTCCGCGATCTCTACACGGAGAAGCGCGACTTGTTCCTCGGTCTGCTGCGCCGGACTGGCTTGCCATTCACCGAGCCGCAGGGCGCTTACTATGTGATGCTGGACATTTCCTCGCTCGGCTTCGCGACCGACACGGCGGCGTCCGAGTGGCTGATCAAGGACATCGGCGTGGCGGGAGTGGCGGGTTCCAGTTTTTTCCGTGAGCCGGTGAACCATCTCATTCGGTTTCACTTCGCAAAAAACGCCGCCACCTTGCAGGCTGCTGGCGAGAGATTGCTGAAGCTGTGTTAGGGACTCCCGCCCTTCCTCCACCGTTGGAATTTCCCAATCAACGGATGACAATCTTCCTCACCGGTGCATGATTCGGGCGCGATCTACAACCAACCTATCCGAATCATGAAACCATCATTGTTAGCCTCCATCTGCCTGCTCCCGCTCGTCTGCTCCATCGTCTCATGCCGGGAGAAAGGCCCGGCAGAGAAAACCGGCGAAAGCATAGACCGGGCCGTTGAAAATGTGAAAGACACCATCGACCCAAAAGGCCCCGTCGAGAAGGCCGGTGAAAAAGTGGACCAGGCCCTGGGCCGCTGAATCCCTCGCGCTGGCGGTCCCCGGACCGCCAGCGCGACTTCCTAACAGAGCGATGAGTTTAGCCGGCGAGTTCTCTCCCCTTTTTCAGTCATCCCGTGGGTCGGCCGTTCGAACCTCGTCGGCTGAAGTCAGCGCTCCGTCCCTCCGGGCCTCATTCGTCACAAAATTTTGCCGTGCCGATCTACTTGTGTGTAAAGATCGGAGCGTTGCCCTGGGCTGAAGGATTCGGCACCCTTGGTGCGGAAGAAATCCGAATCCTCACAGGCATACTAACGGAGCCGTTTTACCCGGATGTTTCGGAACTCAATCTTCATCGGAGGTCCGACATGCACCTGCACCCCTAGCAGCCCCGCCATCCGGCGTTGCTCCAGATCTTCATCGCGCACTTCGGACATGGGAACGCCGTTGATGAAGTGCTGCAATAAATTTCCACGGGCGATGATATGGACCTGGTTCCAGCCGTCCTTGACGACCGCTTTCTGCAATTCCACACGGTCGCCCAGATCCTTGGTGATTTCAGGAGACTTTCCAGGCGCGAGAAGGACGCTTTGCCCGCGATAGGCAAGGAACTTGCGACCGCGTTCCTCGTAATTCTGGCCGCTCCACTGGTCCTCGCCGTCGATGTCATTCTGATAGCCCCGCATCGCCCACTTCATCCCGGGAACCTCGGTGCTGCGGTAGTTGATGCCGCTGTTACCCTCGGCGGAAACGCGGTATTCGAGTTTCAGCTCGAAGTCCGCCAACTCGCCGCCGCGCCAGATGATAAACGAATTTTGTTTGAGCAAGGTGTCCGGCCGCACCTCACCCACCAGCGTGCCATGCGCCGCCTTCCAATACACCGGGTCGCCGTCCCAGTCCTTGAGCGTGCCATCGAATATGGACTCGAAACCGTCCTCCGGCTCCGCTGCATTGCAGGCTAACAGCAACAGCGCGGCCAAAAAAACTCCGTAACGTTTCATGCCGTCATACTACGGCAACGCCGGGTCCGGGCGAGCTTGTTTTCCCGCCTGGGAAGTTCCCGCTGGAGCTGCCCGATAGAAACGGTCCACCATCCGTTCCACCCATGACACGCCAACTTTTCCTCGTCCTTTT
The DNA here is from genome assembly GCA_031389115.1 of Akkermansiaceae bacterium. Classification (GTDB taxonomy): domain Bacteria; phylum Verrucomicrobiota; class Verrucomicrobiia; order Verrucomicrobiales; family Akkermansiaceae; genus Luteolibacter. Next base: position 9,776 of record JANMSI010000024.1, on the reverse strand, counting down.
CGCCGCTTCGATCCTGGTTTCCCAAGCCGCGCCCCCACTGCGCGTTTTCATCCGCGGCGGAGTGAAAACCCACGGCCCGAACGCCCATGAGCACGAACGATTCCTGAATGACTGGAAAAAGCTCCTAACCGACCGTGGCCTGAAAGCGGACGGTGCCAAGGATTGGCCGAACAGCGTGCAACTCGCCAAGACCGACGTGCTGGTGATGTATGCCCAGGATGGAGGAAACGCCACGCCGGAGCAGAAGGAAAACCTTGCGAAATTCACTAACCGCGGCGGCGGCATCGTGGTCATTCACACCGCCGCTGTTAGTAACGATCCAGCGTGGTGGAAATCCGTCATCGGCGGCGCATGGGTCCAGGGTAAAACCAAGTGGCGCGAAGGCCCGATGGAACTCCACTTTTCCGAGACCGCCAAACCCGGCGGCCCGCACCCGATCACCCTGGGTGCCGTCGGTTTTAAAATGGATGATGAAATCTACTACAATCTGGACGTGTCCCCCGATATCCGCGTGCTGGCGGAGAGCGATACCGGTGACGGCACGCCGAAAATCCAAGTGCAGATGTGGACCTACGAGAAAGATACCTACCGCGCCTTCGTTGTGATCCCGGGGCATCTTTACGGCACCTTCCAGCGGCCTAACTTCCGCGCGATCCTCCTACGCGGCATCGCCTGGGCGGGAAAACGCAACAACCTCGACGAGTTCTGCAAGCCGGAAGAAATCAAGGCGCTGGCCGCACCTTGAAGTAGGATAGCCGTCCCGGCTGTCTCGTCAAACGGGCGTCCCGCCTGTTGTCTGCCAGGTTGGTTTCACCAATCAACCCGCGCGGGGAGTATCCCGCGCCATCCACGCCATCGTTCTCCGCGCCAGCCGGTCGAAGGCTCGCACGCAGAGTTCAAGATGTTCCTCCCGCGTGTCCTCGATCTTGTTATGACTGATGCCGTGCAGGCTCTGCACGAACATCATCACCGTCGGAATCCCCGCCCGCGAAACTTCTGCCGCGTCATGGAGTGGACCCGACGGCATCCTATACGGCACTCCGCAAGTTTCCAAAATCGCCGCGTCGCAAAACTCTATCAGCGTGCTGTCGAACGGCACCGGCTCGATCTGCCAGATCCGCTCCCACGCGACCGTCACGTTTCCTTCCGCGGCATATCGTTCGCTCGCCGACTTCGCATCAGTTAGCATCACTGCCAGCGTTTCCGCATCCAGATGGCGCTGATCGAGCGTGATCCGGCACTCCTCGATCACGCTGGTCACAATCCCCGGCAGGGTGACACATGATCCTATCGTACACACTCCACCATGCCGGGCAGCTATTTCATAAATCTCCGGAGCCATCCTCGCCGCTGCTAGAAAGGCGTCCTTCCTGCGGTTCATCGGAGTGCTGCCCGAGTGCGCTGCTTGACCGCGAAAGGCGATCGCATGCCGTTCAACCCCGCAGGTTCCTAACACCACGGCCAGCGGTAAACCGAGATCTAGCAGGACAGGTCCCTGCTCAATGTGAAGCTCGAGGTAGGCTGCCGCATTTGCCGCCTCGGCTCCGGCACTCTTTACCGCTTCTAATTCGATCCCGAATTCCCGGATCGCATCCGGTAGCGCGATCCCGTCCCGGTCCTTCAACTCCCGCGCCTCATCCAGATCCAGATTCCCCGAAAATGCGGACGATCCAAACAAACTCTTCCCGAACCGCGCGCCTTCCTCGTCCGCCCAATCCACCAGTCGAACCGTCACCGGCGGCCTGCCGTGATACTCCGCGACGATCCGCCGCATGATTTCCACGCCGGCCATCACGTTCAGGCAGCCGTCAAGCCAACCGCCGTTAGGCACTGAGTCGAGGTGACCGCCTAACAGTAGAGCTTTTTCCGATTCGCCCGCCAGCGTGAACCACAAATTTCCCGCCGCGTCGGTGTGTGACTCCACCGGGAGGTCCGCCATTTTGTCCTTCAACCAGCGCCGCGCCTTGGCCCATGTCGCGGTGAAGGCAACCCGCTGCGCGCCTTGGTCATCGCCCGTCAACACGCGCAACTCTTTTAACTCCGCCACCGTCCGCTTTGGATCGAGAAAATCGGTGAAGTCGCTCATGGTTCGAGTCTGGTCCTGAGCAGGCTCCGTGCAAGGTTCGATCCGCCGTCACTCAACGGATTGTTAGAACTGCAAACTTGACCCTTCGGTCATCATCTCTTTACGTGGGAGTTCTCCGTCAGGTTTTTCACCCCCATTAGCCTAATGATCCCCTCCCCCGCGTGCCGATCCGCCATTTTTGGCTTTGCCACGATCCTCCTGTTCCAAGGACCGACGCGGGCTGACGAAGTCGTCCTTCGTGAGTCGATTTTTTCAGAAATCACTGATGCGCTGGCCACTGGCGGCACGTCGGCCGGCGAAGCAGCCGACACTCTATGGCGGGACCGCCTCGCAGGCGCCGCCGATCCCGCCCGAACAGAACTCCGCGACTACGCCCGCGAGTTGGCCGAGTGCGAGCGTCTCGTCGATCTGCTGAAGAGCGACACCGGGTTGGAGGATCCGGCCAGTCAGGAGCGGCTCGTCCAGTTCATCAATCAGGACCACGCGCTGGCGGCCGCCCACCCGCCGCTGGAGCAACGCTTCGCCGCGGTCCGCGAGGAGTGCCTGCGAAAGCGCTATCCCGACGAAATTGTCGCCCGCCATGATGCCGCGGTGCGCGACCAACTGGCCAGCCACACGACGCTGCTAACCCTGCTCGGCAACCTGCGCCAGGCCGGTAGCGACGCGAAGGACCGCAGCGCCGCGCTCGAACTTCTTATAACTTGGTTTGCCCAGAATCCGGTGATCCACCAGGCACCGCTCTCCGTCGCTCCCGAGCAGGACGCGCTCGGCTATCGCGAGCCAGTTAGCAAGGTGGTGGATCGCGCCGAGCTCGATCTTTCACCATCCGGCTTCCCCATTGCACCGATTCCGCCGGGACCGATGGCAATCCAGCCGCCACCCGTCCCGGCCGACCTCGCCCAGACGCTGGAGGTCCAATTCACCCCGGCAATTACAGCACTCGCCCTCGATCTCGATTCTTCCCCGCTGAAAATCTTCAACTGGGTGAGAAACAACATCGAGTTCGATCCCTACGTCGGCTCCCTGCGCGGCGCTGCTGAAACACTTCGCCTGCGTGCCGGCAACGACATGGACCAGGCGTCGTTGTTGATTTCCTTGCTTCGCGTCAGCGGTTTTCCCGCCCGCTACACCGTCGGCATGGTGGAAATCCCAGCTGAGCCTGCTGCCAATTGGCTCGGTGTCCAGGATCCATCCGTGGCCGGCTCCATCCTCACCACCGCCGGTCTGGAGGGCGTCACCATCACCAACGGCTCCGTGGTGGATGCCATCCGCTGCCGCCGTGTCTGGGTAGAGGTCCACGTTCCCTACTCTAACTATCGCGGCACGGGTGCCGCCACCGGCGAGCCGCTGTGGATTCGGCTGGATCCCGCCTTCAAGCCGACCGATCTCCGGCTCGGCAAGGACATTGCGACCGAGTCCGGATTCAACGCCGACAGCTTCCTTTCGAGCTACTTCTCCGGAACCGATCCCAAAACCGTTCTCGGAAAATTTGAGGAAACCCTCTCCGCCAGCCTTGCCCTGCTGGATCCCCCGGTCACGCTCGCCGACAACAACCTGCTCCGCCCAATCGCTCCCGCCGACCTGCCGTGGCTTCCCGGCAGCCTTCCGAACAAGATCTTGAGCGTCGATACCAGCTTTGCGGAGATCCCGGCCAATCGCCGCTTCTCCGTCCGTTTCCTGATCAGCGGCCAAGGCGCCACGCTCGACCACACCGTTTCTCTCCCCGCCATCGCCGGCAGGCAGGTGACGATTTCCTACATCGGAGCCACCCAGGCGGACCGCGACCTGATCGCCGCGAACGGCGGCCTGTTCGGCGTGCCGCAACCATGGCTGGTCCAAGTCGTCCCGCAGCTCCGGATCGACGGCTGCATCACCGCGACCGGCACCGGCGGGGTCACGCTGGGCAAACTCCAAAACTCGCAGTTCTATTTTACCACTCCGATTCCGAACGCCACCACCGATTCGATCACGAATGTCGTGATCGCCGGAAATTACCAAGGCAACGCCATCGATACCGGCCGCGCCGTGGCACCCGAGGAAAACCGGCCGCTCGCCTGCCCGGAAGATTTCACCGGCGGCTTCCTCCACCGCCTTGGGATGCTTTATCTCGAATTGAATGACCAGGCCGACCGCCGCACCGCTTCCGTGATGCAGTCGGTGCTGTGGAAAGGCGTGTCGAACGCGATTCTCGCTCAGCAGGTCAAGGTCGCCCTTTCGGGTTCCACTCCGCTGACTTTTGATTACGCCGGGCTGAGCGTGGATGCCGACCGCGCCGGAGCCACGCTCTTTTCCGCCTTGGGAAACAACAACCGCTATGTCGCGGGCCGGATTCGCGGCGCTCAAAGCTCGCAGAATGAAAACCTCGTGTTCGAGGCCAACCTCGGGCGCGAATCGGTCTCGACGATCAAGATTCTCCGCCTCGCCAGCCTGCTCGGCATTCCGCTTTTTGAAATCAACGCCACGAACGCCTCCACTCTCATCCCGCAGCTCAACCAACCCTCCACGACGAAAAATTCGGTCGCCGCAGAGATTTCCGCGGGCAAGCGCGTGACTATTCCGCGGGACCAATTCACCTACTTCGACTGGTTCGGCAGCGGCTACATCCACCTCGATCCGGTCAACGGCACCGGCGGCTACATCATCGCCGGTGGCATCAGCGGCGGCGCGACGGCCGAGGAATCGGACAAAAAACCAGGCTGCGAGAAGGTTACCAGCGTCGACATCGTTCCGCCGGCTCCGGGGAACGTCTATTCCTCCTGCCAAAAAGAGCCGGTCGAAATCACGGTGCTGCTCACCAGCTACGACGAAAATTGCGACATCGCCGGTTCCCGCACGGTCAAGAAAACCATCGTTCCCTCCGAGGTCACTCCGCAACCGTATCAGTTCAAGTTCGGCAGCGCCGGCAACTGCGGCTGCGCGGTCCAGACCGTCACCATCACCATCAAGCAGACCGCCGCCATTTTTACCGACTCCGACAATCGGCAGTCGATCGGCGGCCTGCTGGAAATCGCCAAGAACGGTTCCGAGGACATCAAGGCCCAGGCTCCCGGTGCGCTGAACGCGATGTGGTCCGCATCGGGTAGAATCACCCCCCCGACCCAAAACGGCGAGGAAGTCACCTTCAATGCCGATATTCCCAATTCCGTGGGCTTCCTCCCCGGCGCGCTGCTGCCGATTCCGGCGCTGTTCAACATGCTCAGCCCGGGTCCTTCCGCGTCCATCGAAGCTACCAATCTCGCGGAAACCTGCGGCACTTCGGTGCAGATCATGCCGTTTCCCGACAACGCCTTCGAATTCAACTTCGCCTTGGACAAGGGCACGCGTGACACCTCGTCAACCAATCTTGGCACGCTCAAAACCCTGCTAAACATGATCGAAACCGTCGAAGACATCGGGGCCGCGCTCGAACTCTTTTCCGAAGCGCTCGGAGCGCCGATCACTCCGAAATTTACCCGCACCGGCGCGATCACGATCAACGACCAGATCAAGGAGGTCTCCGACTCGAACCGGGTGGAATATGTCCTGGCCATGGGCGTGAAGGGCGAGTTCGCACTCAAAGGGCTGATCCCCGTTTTCACGACCTCGCTGGCCGGCGTGCCGGCGAATCTGGCGAATGCCTACATCGCCATCTCCTACGGCGGAACGTTGGGCGGCAGCCTGGTAGGTGACATCGCCTTCCAACGTCCGGGAAAATTTTCCAAAGCATCGCTCCCGCAAGCTGAACTCTCGGGACGGGTGTCGGTCGGTCTTGAAGCCAAGGCCAGCCTCGCCTCGGGCTTCGCCGAAATCACCGCCACCGCGAGTTCCGGCTTCGGCTTCAAACTGCCGTTCGGGTTGGCAGTCAGTGGTTCAAAAATTTCCGCCGGCGGCGACCTCAGCTTTCCCGTGGGCGGCCTGACCCTGACTTATCAATACGGTGCCTTCTGGGGGGCGTGGACCAGCACCGACACTTGGAACGCCGTCCAGCCGGTCGTCTTCCCCACCAGCGGACCAATCAAATTCACCGCCTTCGAAATCAACTTCGGATCATGAGGCACCGCTTTCCATTCCTGTTGTCCATCATTTTGCTGGCTGCCGCTGCGCCGCTGACCGCCCAGACGGTGGCTCACTATTTCGACTTGAGTACCATGGGGACCATCGTCCACGCCCAGGTCAACGGCTTCGATCTTTGCGAAAACTCGAACCCCGGCGGTTTCTCGCACTCGGAATTCATCACGCCCTATCTCGTCCCGGGAAAAAATGAAATCGTCGTCACCAGCCTGGTCCCGGACGGAGTCGAGGCGGTTCCCAACGCCACCTGGGTCAAGTTCGGCGTGGTGGCCGCGCCGGCCGACCAGCTCCGTTCTCCGCAGAATCCTGGCAAGCCGCTCGTCTCCAGCGAAACCGAACCAGTGAACTTGTTGCGGTTCCCGGCCTTCGACGCTGAGGCCGCCACCGTCCTCGATGGCAAGATGCTGCCGAACACCGGGCCGATCCGTTTCGCATCCAAGGGCGCGCGCCGCTGGGCGTGGGGGCTGAAGATTCTCGATCAGGAACGACTAATTTCCGGCCGGCCTGCCTCCATCCAATATGTAGGACTCAACCAGACCTTGGCGCTCGCAGAGTTCCATTTCCTCGACTCGAAAAGCGGTCGCCATCTCTCACTCAAAAACCTCAAGCTTCCTGCTGGCGGTGGCGCGGTCGATCTCGCTGCCGTTCCGCTTGCCAGCGGTATCGACACACCTTCGGATACCAATTTTGACACAATCTGGATCTTCGGCTTCAGCGCGGAAGGAATCGAGGAAGTGCGGATGCTGGGTTTCGATCTCGTCGGCACCCGCACGGTCCGGCGGATCAGCGAGAAGTTCGAGGTCGATTTGCCTCACGCCTGGAGCTGGCAAAAGGCTGCCGACGTTTCCGGAATCAACGCGAATGCCGCGATGCGGGGCGAACTTACCGGTTTTCTGAAGGAACTGCACGCAGCCATCGACACCCGCCCGGCGCGGGAATGGCCACCGTTTTTCGAAGCTAAACTCGCCGACCTCGCCAAGGCCACTGGCAAATCGGCGGAGGCCACCGGCGTGGAGCAGGTGAAATTTTTCGAAAGCCTCACTGCTACCCAAGGCTGGAAACTCGAACCTTTCGATCCCGCCCGATTGCTGCTGGCGCCCGTCAACGACCGCGTCGTCTCGGTTTCTTATGTCGATTCGGCAGGTCCGATCCTTTCCGTGCCGCTGATCAAACCCGGTAGCGACAAACCCGACCGTTTCAAAATGCCACTTTTCGTCGCGAAAATCGGCGAAAAATGGACCGTCGTCCGATAAGGCACCCCTCGCCATGATCCTCCCTACCCTCAAACGTCTCTTCCTTGGTTTCACGGCCATGGTCGCATCGCTCTCCGCCCAGACCACGCCGGAGATCGAGGCTGGCTTGAACTGGCTTCAGACCACGGCCAACGCCGACGGATCATGGGGCGCGGGCAGCGATGCCGAAGTGTTCCGCCATACGGTGGAAGCGGCCAGCGCGCTGTTGGAACAGCGTCCAGCGACTACGGATGCTGGTGCCGCCCGGCGTTGGCTGGAACGGATGGAGCCCACCAACATCGAAAGCGCCGCCGGCCAGGGCAGGCTCGCCGCGCTCGAGCCGATTGTGACTTTCGTGCCCAATTACCGGCTGGCGGAGTATCTCCAACTCCTCTCCGGTTACCGCAATCCCAAGGATTTCACTGCCGCGAATCCCAACGCACCCGACGGCGGTTGGGGCCTAGCCGACGGCTTCAGCTCGGATACGCTCGACACCTCCAGAGCGCTGCGCGTGTTTTCCGCCGCGGGCCCCGTCGGGTTAGTGGTCACGGGGCAGGCTATCAATGCCGGCCAAACCCGGCAGTTCACCTTCGACCTACCCGCCGACGCCACTGCGGTCGTGATCAAGGTCACCGCCGCCACGGCCACCATCGATATCCGGGTCTCCAAAACCGGCCCACCAACCACCGCTGGCTCGTTTTTCCGCATTACCAATACGCCGGTGAACCTGAACGGGACGGTGGCCGGACCGGGCCGGAATTTTCTGCGCGTCGATGGAGTCGGCACCGGCAGCTTCGGGATTTCCGTGGAATTCAAAACCGCTGCCTTCGATGGCGCGGCGTGGAGCGAGGGCCTCGCCTACCTGCTCGCCAGCCAAAACCCTGACGGGGGCTGGGGATTGCAAAAAGGCGAGTCTAGCAGCGTTTTCGCGACCACCGCGGTGCTTGCCGCGATCGACGACTCGCGTTCCGGATTCGCCTCCTCGACGGTTCTCAACAACGGAGCCGCCTGGCTGGCGTCCCAGCAAAATCCCGACGGTGGATTCGGCAAGCCGACCAGCACAATTCCCGAAACGGCCGCCGCCTATCAGGCCCTCAGCGCTCACAATCTTACTGGCGCTCCCGCCATCGCCGCGAAGAATCGTATCCTTGCTACCCGAAACCCGGCCGGACATTGGAATCTCAGCCCGCTGGATACCGCTCTTGCCGTGCGCGCCCTGCGTTTTTCGTTGCGCAATCTCGACGGCGATGGCGACGGTGTGCCCGATATTTTTGACAACTGCCTATCCACCGCCAACGCCGACCAACTGGACACCGATGGCGACCGCCTTGGTAACGCGTGCGACAGTGACGACGACGGCGACGGTCTGACGGATGCCTTCGAAGTCACCGCGGGCACCGACCCGCTGCTCGCCTCGACCCTCGGAGACGGCATCCCCGACGGCGAGCTCGATTCCGATCTCGACGGCAAAGCCAACCTTGCGGAGCAAACCGCTGGAACCAATCCCAACCAGCCAAATCTCACCCTTAAACGCGGCCTCAATCTTTTCACCTACCCGCTCGAAACTGCGGCGAGCTTTAGCGCCTTCGATCTTTTGAGCCAGCTCGGCGGTTCCACCATTGTTGAGCGGGTGCTGAAATATCAGCCGACCTCGGGACAATACCTCGAAGCGCGCTACATCGGCTCGACCGCGAGCGGCAGTGACTTCACCATCGTCGGCGGCGACGGCATGATGCTCTATCTGAAAACCGACCGCAGCCAGACCTTCACAGGCACCGTTTCCTACCGCCGTCCGCCTTTGAACGACGGCCCGAACGTGGTCCGTTTTCCCGACCTGCTTCCGGGCGACACGAGCGATGATATTTTCCTCAATTTCATCACGCTCGGCGAGATGGCCAGCATTCAGAGATATCTGCCGGACTCCGGACGCTTTCAGACCGCAACCACCGAGGCGAATTCGATGGTTGGCCCGGTTTTCGACGTTTTCCCATCAGAAACCTATCTGGTCCACATGGCCACCGCCCGGCCGCGTTTCGCCATCACGTTTCCGGCGGCAAACGCCACGGTAACCTCGTCTCCGATCACCGTCACCGGCGAAATCGGCCCTAACGTCTCCTTAGTGATGGTTAACGGCGTGGTCGCCACGCTCGGCGCGGGCACTTTTTCAGCACCCGGCGTCGCGTTGGCCGCAGGCCCGAACACCATCGACGCCTCCGCTTTCGCAGGACCGCAGAACTTCTCCACGCTCAAATTCACGGTCAACCTCGGCAATGCCGCAGACTACACGTTCCCACGCGGCACCTTTGTAAACGGCTCCCGCCAATTCAGCGCGCCGCCCGGCAGCGCGCCCGCGACCTACTTTGTGACACTGTCAGGCCTGCCACCCGGGCTCACCTTCCAGACCACCG
>JANMSI010000068.1:0-2882 GCA_031389115.1 Akkermansiaceae bacterium | reverse complement strand
GAATCATCGCAAAAACGACCTTGGTCTTCACGGTTCCCGCGACTTCTGTTGCCGCCGTGGCTGGTGCGAACACCTTGCAAATCGAACGCACCGGTGGCGCGACCGGTGGCTACATCAGCCTGGATTTCATCGAACTGGAGGCCGACCCCGACGCCCTGACGGATGCGGATGGCGATGGCATGGCGCTGTGGTTCGAGGAAATCTACGGGCTCAGTGACGCGAGCGCGGCGGACGCCTTGCGCGATCCCGATGCAGACGGCCTCGGTAACCTCGCCGAGTTCCTGGCAGGCACCAATCCCACGGATCCGGACAGCGACAACGACGGGCTAACGGATTTTCAGGAGGCGGCCCTTGGCACAAATCCCCTGCAGCCCGACACGGATGGCGACGGTCTAGCAGACGGAAGTGAAACGACCACCAGCGCCTTGCTGGCCGATACCGACGCCGACTCCCACCCGGACAACATCGAGTTCGAACAAGGCAGCAGCCCCACGAATCCGGCGTCGGTTCCCTTCAATTTCCCGGGCGCGATCAGTCTCCAGTTCATCGGTGAAACCCAGGCCGCCGCGACTCTCGGCCCTGGCGAACCCGCCGGGTATTTCCGCCTGCCGCATTGGAATGCCTCGGTCCCGTTGCCGGACTGGGTCCCCGAAGGCACTGTCCTGGACGGGTCCCAGGCCTCCCTGAAAAACCACCGGGGCCAAACCACCGTCGCGGCCGCAAGCTGGTCGTATCATTATTCCAGCGGAGGTCTTCACAAAGGACCGGGCGACGAACGTCTGTTGGACGGCATGCTCCGCACCCAGCGCACTCCTGCGGTGAATACTTCCGTCACGCTCGGTCTAACTGGCATTCCCTACGCCAGCTACGACCTCCTCGTCTATGTCGGTGAAATCTATCCCAACGCCCGCGGCGTGCTCCGCCGGGGCAGCGATCCGGCGACCGACCGCTTTTTCGTCGCGGCCTCGAATCCGCCATTTCTCGGCTGGAAGGAAGTCACCGCGACCACTCAAGCCGCGATTTCACCTGCGAATTTCGTGCGCTACCCCAATCTAACCGGGTCTTCCCAGACCGTTACCCTTACCTCCATCGACTACGATGCGGTGGCGATCCATGGCATCCAGATCATCGACAGCGCAACCGATAGCGATGGCGATGGCATGTCCGATGCGCTCGAAGTCGAAAATCATTTCAACCCCGCCATCGCGGACGCCACCGCCGATGCGGATGCCGACGGCATGAGCAACGCCGGGGAGATCGCTGCCGGCAGCGATCCCCAGCAGCCGGACTGCGATCGTGACGGCATCCTCGACGGAGCGGAAGCCGCTCACGCCACGTCGCCGCTCGATCCAGATAGCGACAATGACGGTCTAACCGACGGCGACGAGGTCAACGCGCTTCCGTTCCCATCGTCGCCCACGCTGGCGGATGGCGATAACGACGGCTTCACCGACTTGGTCGAGCGCACCTATGCCTCCGATCCACTCTCCGCCGCCAGTACTCCGCCACCCGTGCCAATTTGGACCGCCGCCACCCGCACGTGGCGCTGGCGCATCGACAATCTGCGCGTGCTGTGGAACCACGACCAGTCGATGTTAGGGGCGATCGGAGGCGACGAGTCCATGCTTTGTGAGGCGATCACCGACATCGAACAGAGCGGCTGGAGCCGCCAGATCGGAATGGGCATCCGTTATGTCAAGGGCAGGCTCGTCCACCGGTTCCGCGGCATCGAAGGGGCGTTCCATCAAAGCGGAAATCCCGCCGGCGGCTTCTGGGACAGCGATTGGAACGCCTCGCCCGTGGACCGGACCCGCGCGTTCGGCTTCAGCGGTTATGGTCCGGCAGACGACTCGCTGCCGCTGCGTCTCGAATTTACGGCGGTCCAACCGAACGGCGCGGTGAACCTGTGGATGTTGAACTTTCTAATCGCCGATCTAACGAATCCAGCTTTGCCCGTCAACCTCGCGTCCTACTCCGTCAGCAATGCCGTCGCCGCGGATCCCTCGTTGATCGCCGGCACCACCGTCTGGAAAAACCGCAGTGGAGTCGCCGGTCGGATAGATATAGATGCGGAAACCGGAGCCCGCGCGCTGATTTCCCCGGCCGCTCTCGGCCCGGCCGATGGCGACAACGACGGCATGACCAATGCGTGGGAGACCGCGAATTCATTCGATCCCGCCAGTGCCACCGACGCCGTGCTGGACGCCGATTCGGACGGACTGTCCAACCTCAAGGAATTCCTAGCAGGGACAAATCCGCGCGATGCCGATAGCGACGACGACGGCGCTTCCGACGGCGTGGAACTTCTCCGCAATTTCGACCCCTTGTCCGCCGCGAGCATTCCCACATGGTTCAATTTCACCGGCAAGATCGACGACCTCGACGGCGACGGCCTGTCCGACTCCTGGATCCTGTGGAGTGGCGGAAGCCCTCGACTGCCCGCTGCCGATAACGACGGAGATGGCGTGAGCAATCTCGATGAAAGCAAAGCCGGCACCGATCCCGACAATGCCAACTCGCACCTCGATCTCACGGCCTGGCGGTCCGCTAACAACTTCGTGCTCTCATGGACCCATCTTCCGGACAAGGCACAACACATCGAAACCAGCGACGCGCTCGACGCCTGGCAAACCGCGACCGGCCTCCCCGCTTCGTCCATCATCGGCGGGCGCAGGCAGCTCACGATTCCCTCGGTGTTTCCCCCGGCCGGCGGGAAATTTTTCTATCGGACCGGGGTCAGGCCTGAATGGCGCTAACTTAAGAGTCGTTTGGGATAACATAATGTTAGATTTGCTGCGGGTTGGCTTGATAATTGCTCATTGACCATCAATGACTTCCATCACGCCGATGTTTCCAGGCTGGCACCGAAAACTGTATGGCAG
>JANMSI010000067.1:0-26868 GCA_031389115.1 Akkermansiaceae bacterium | reverse complement strand
CTGCCATACAGTTTTCGGTGCCAGCCTGGAAACATCGGCGTGATGGAAGTCATTGATGGTCAATGAGCAATTATCAAGCCAACCCGCAGCAAATCTAACATTATGTTATCCCAAACGACTCTTAAGTTAGCGCCATTCAGGTCAGTCCCATGTAACAGACGTTTGCAGCTCTAACGATATTATTGGGTCAAATTTAAAAGCCAGAATTTTTCTCAAAATGCGCCCAAGCGTCAAACCCGCCGCCCGTCTTTCACACCAAGACAACTGCCCAATGTCTGTTATTTGGGGCTGCCCCCGAAGCAGACCCAGAAGCAGGAGCCTACTCCGAACTAGGGGGCTTATTAATGGGGTCAGGCCTTTGGGTCAGGCCTCTCCGATTCATAGAAGGCTTAAATTACCGCCCCAACATTATTCCATCAGCTTCACCAACTCCTCGCTCCCGACATACCTATATGATTGCGGCGGGTGGAATCCGCCCTTTCAGCGGCGGAGGGCTTTGAGTTCGGTGGCGGATTCGAACTGCCAGGTGCGACCGATGAGGATTCCGAAGGCGGTGGCTGCGACCTGGCACATGCCGAATGCGACCTTAATTCAATCATTCGCGTCCGGTGGCGTAAGCCGGATGACGACTTTCGTGATGCACTGCCAGGATCCGCACGCGGTCTGAGAGTTCGCGGAAACAGATCACATAGGGGAAACGATTCAGTCTGGCCCTGCGGCGGCCAAAAGATGAGGGTGGAAATGCTTTGGGGTTTTTGGGCGATTTCTTCCAGCACACTCTCGAGTTCTTGAAAGAACTCATCGCCCAAGCCGTCCTTGCGTTCGTCATACCAGGCACAGGCGTCGTCCGTTTCCCGTTGAACGGCGCGGTGGTAGCAGAGCCTCACGAGCTGCGGCGTTTGGCGAAATGAGACATGAATTCCGAATGGCTGATTTCATGAGAAGGATTCTGATCCATTTCCGCCTCGCGCTCATCCAAAACGCGCTCAAGCTCAACCTCAGTCCGCTCCTGAATCGGGCCGCCTACGGATTCCCAAAGGATGGAGGCGACTTTGCAACGCTCTGCCGCATCGAGCTTCATGGCGGCGTCCACAATCGATTCACCGGTTGCAATCATCGGCGGACTTTTACCTCAGCCAAACGCAAAGTCCACGAGGGAAGTCTCATGTGGGTATGCAAGGGGGGCTCTCCGATTTAAAACTCGAGTGGGGTATTGCTCTCCAATCCACAAAAAGCGAGGTTTTGACAATGCCTGCCGTAAGTCCATGAGCTTCACCGACTCCTCACTCCCGACATACCGATAAGACTGAGGCAGGTGGAATCCGCCTTTTCTGCGACGGAAGACCTTAGGACTACTCGATAGCTCATGGGGTGGCATTGGATCCGTGATGGCGGATTTCCCGGAAACACTGCGGTGCCCCCCTTGCAGCTCATGCCGCCTGAAACGGATATTGCGGTATTTCCTCACCGCGCTACGCTCCAGCCATGACTCTTACAACGGCTAGGATTCAGACTCTGCTGAACCGAATCACGATCGACCCCGCCGTTTGCCATGGGAAGCCGACGATTCGCGGCCTGCGTTATCCGGTGGAGTCGATGTTGGAATACCTTGCGGGTGGCGATACATTTGAGGAGGTATTGGCTGAGTTTCCTGATTTGGACGGTGAGGATTTGCAGGCGTGCATCCAGTTCGCCGCGCAATCCATGAAACTCAGAAGCCTTCATTCCGCTGCCTTGTGAAGTTTCTGATCGACGCGCACCTGCCACCCAGCCTGCGTGGCGTGTTTCAGAGAGCAGGACACGATGCGATTCACACCCAGGATATGCCTGATCGAAATGCCTCAAGCGACGGTTCGCTGAACGAGATTTCAATGACGGAAACGCGGGTGGTCGTGACGAAGGACACCGACTTCTATTACTCCCATCTCCTGCACGGCCGTCCTTGGAAACTGGTTCTGGTGCGCACTGGCAATATGGGCTTGAAAGCCACCTTGCAGATGTTCGAAACCCACCTTCCTGCGATTGAAACGGCACTGCGCGACTCCACTCTTGTCGAGCTGGACCTGAAAACCGTCTCTGTAGTAGCTTAGCGCCAGGTCAAATTCCGCATTCACCTGACTTCTCCTGCCATCAACTCTCAACCTCTCACCCATGCTCCTCCACTTCTTCAAAATGAACGGTGCCGGCAATGACTTTATCATCATTGACAACCGCGACCTCTCCATCGACCTCGACGGCGACACCATCGCCGCGCTGTGCGACCGCAACCGCGGGATCGGCGCGGATGGCCTGCTGGCTGTCGAGCCAGCGCAAAAGGGCGCCGACTTCCGGTTTCGGTATTACAACGCCGACGGCGGCGAAGCCGAAATGTGCGGCAACGGCGCGCGCTGCTTCGGCCGCTTCACCGCGCACCTCGGTGAAATCGTGCTGAAGCGCGTCACCTTCGAGACCATCGTCGGCACGCTTGCCGCAGAGATGATCGGCGACGATGTCCGCATCGCGATGTCCGAGCCGACGGCCCTCAAGCTCAATACCGGGGTGACCGTTGAGGGCTTCAACGCGCCGTTGCATTCCATCAACACCGGCGTCCCTCACGTCGTCACTTTCCTGGAAAGCGCGAACGCACTGGATGACTTCGATGTTTTCGGGGTCGGCGGGGCGATCCGCAATCAAAAGGCATTTGCCCCGGCGGGAACGAACGTGAATTTCGCGGCGATCCTCGAGCCAGACCACATTTCCATCCGCACCTTTGAGCGCGGCGTGGAGGACGAAACCCTCGCCTGCGGCACCGGCATGGTCGCTTCGGCCCTCGTTCACCACTTGCTGACTGGCGCTGGCAGCCCGATCAAGGTCGATGTCGAAGGCGGCGATACTTTGGAAATCGGCTTCGAGAAAACAGGTGCCGACACATTTAAAAACGTCACCCTTACCGGCCCGGCGGATTTTGTGTTCGAGGGGGAAATCGATATTTGAAAAAGGCGTGAGGAATTTCCCCACGCCGTCTCGTCATGCAGAAACGGACTCATTTGGCTTCCAACTCGTGATTCATGTTTTGGATCTCCTTCGCGCTTCCAAGGTGCATCGAGATATGCCCGCGGACTTCTCCGAGATGTTTTGTCACGGCCTCGTTTTCCGCCTTTTCCAGGAAATCCCCGTCGGTCATCGCTAGGGCTTCACTATGGCCCACGACCATCGCGTCGATGTAGGCAGGCCCAAACTTTTCGCTGTCCAGCGCGATTAATTCTGCGAGGTCACCAGCGCCCTTGACTTTGTGATTTATGATCCTGGCCGCAGAACATCGGATCCCTTTATCCCTGCCCAATCTTGTTGGGTGTCAACGTCGATGGCAGCTTCGGAACAGTCGATAACGCGAAGAGCGGACTCTCGCTGCAAGACGGATTTCGCGCCTTCGTGTCCTTGCAATTCAAGCAGCAGAAGGAAGCGCTTCGACGAAAACAAGGCGGGCGGGCCGAGAATTTTTCCGGCGCGGGTGGCGACGACTTCGCACCCACCGCGTCGCCACTCTGCGTCGAGAGCGCGCAGGGTTCCGGCGCTGACAAAGGGTTGGTCGCAAAGCATGACGATGACGGCTTCCAATGGACTTTCGCGAAGCGCACGAAGACCCCCTGCGATGGAACCGCCCATGCCCGAGGCCCAATCCGGATTGTGGAAAACTTCCAGCGACAATCCCTCCAGCGTTTGGCGACAACCCGTTTCGTTTGCGCCTAACACTACGGTCACCGGGCCGAGCCCGGCTTCCAAGGCGGTTAGCGCGGCGTGACGCAGCAGCGTGTGCCCCGCCCATGGCAGGAGCTGCTTTGGCGTGCCGAGGCGGCGGGATTCTCCGGCGGCGATCAGAACGATGCCGGTCATGCTTCCCTCGCGCTAACCGAATGAATGCCGGCGGTTCGCTCGCGGAGAAATCCCCCGCGGCGCTTTGCGAGAACCGCAGCAACTTCCGAAACGATCGAAAGCGCGATTTCCTCGGGTGCCTCACTGCCGATATCGAGCCCGGCGGGCGCGAAAAGGCATCGCAGCCAATTTGGCTCCAGCTCGCGAATTTCCTGGAGCCGCGCGATCAGTTCAGCATGACGGCGCTTCGGCCCAAGCAGCCCGAGGTACGGTAATCCTAGTGGCAGCAAGCGATCCAACGCGGCGAAATCCCGACCAAAATTGTGGGTCATCACGACAGCGGCGGTTTGGTGATCCGTTACAAAATCTGCGGGGAGTTCATCGGGATGATGATAGGCGCGGACACACCAGCCCAGCCCCGCGGCGAAAAGGCGGATTGGCGCGATCTCCGGGCCATCCCCAAACAAAAGTAGTCGGACGGGCAACGGAAGGGTTTCTACAAAACAATCGTCGCGCTGGATGACGAGGGCGTGATCGGGCAGCAATTTTGAAGAGGCACTCGCTTCATGGTAATCGATTCGGACGCGGCAGATTTCCCGCCGCTCGATCCTCCCGGCGACGGCGGTGAGGAAATTTCCAGCATCCCCGGCGGACTCTAACCGCTCGATGAAAATTTCCAGCTTTCCGTCGCAACCGTAAAGCCGCCGTGTGTCGAAGGGCACGAGCTTTGGTTTTCCATCGGCTAACACTTCAAGACCGATCCGCGCGATTTCCTCCTCCAGGCATCCCCCGCTCAGGACGCCGGCCGTCGTGCCATCCGGCGAAACGAGGAGGCGCGCGCCCGGCTTCCGATAGGTCGAACCCGTGGTCCTAACAAGCGTGGCCAGCGCCCACGGACGATCCCGCTCGCGGGTGGCGGCGGCCAGAATGCGTTCCAGCGATTTCATCAGGCCTTGCGGGCGATGAGTTTGTCAGGCGTGATCGGCAGGTCGCGCACGCGAATGCCGGTGGCATGATAGACGGCATTGGCGATGGCTGCCGGGATGCCAACCAAGCCCAGTTCGCCCATGCCTTTCACGCCGAGCGCATTCACGATCTTGTCATCCTCCTCGACGAAAATCGTCTCGATGTGATGCACGTCCGCATGGACCGGAACGTGATAGCTTTCCAATGAAGGATTCATCATTCGTCCGTAGCGGTGATCGACCTCGGTCGCTTCCTGCAAGGCCATGCCGATACCCCAGATCACACCGCCGATCTCCTGGCTGTGCGAGGTTTTCGGGTTCATGATCTTTCCGCACGCGGTCACTTCGATGACGCGGGTGACGCGGACGATGCCGAGATCCGGATCGACCTTCACTTCCACGAACTGCGCGCCGTGGGCGGCCATGGAGTATTTCTCGCGCTCCTCGGAAGGACCGGCCTCGTGGGTCACGCTGATCTCCTTCATGTTGTTGGAAATCATCAGATCCGCGATGTCCGTCGTCTTGGCTCCGAACTGAAGCTTGCCGTCTAACATCGTGACGTCCTCCAGTTTCGCATCGGCGAAGGACGATTCCTTTTTCGCGAGTTCCAGCAACTTCGCCTTGATCTCCCGGGCCGCGCCGTGGATGGCGGAGCCGACGCTGGCCGTGGTCCATGAACCGCCTTGCGCGGGCGCTTTCGGGTAGCGGGAATCTCCCAGTTCGAATTTCACTTTCTCAGCCGCGATGCCGAGATGCTCGGCGGCGATGATGGTCATGACGGTGTAGGTCCCCGGGCCGATGTCGGTGGTGGCGCTGGTCACGCTGGCGCTGCCGTCCGCGCGGTAAGTGACGTTCGCGCTGGCCTTCATCTGCATGGCGGGCCAGACGCCGGTGGCGGTGCCCCAGCCAACTAACAAACCGTCGTCGCGCATCGAGCGCGGCTCAGGCTTGCGATCCTTCCAGCCGAATTTCTCCGCGCCAAGGCGGTAGCATTCCCGCAGCGCCTTGCTGGAAAACGGCTTGCCGCTGTCGGGATCTTTTTCCGAGTAATTGATCAACCGGAGTTCCAGCGGATCGATCTTCAGGGCGTAGGAAAGCTCGTCCATCGCGCACTCCAGCGCGAACATCTGGGCGACCGCGGCAGGCGCTCGCATCGGTGCGGGCGTAGGCAGGTCGGTGGCCACGCTCTGGAACTTCGTTGTTAGATTCGGGCAGGCGTAGATCATCCGCGCCGCCGTCAGGAAGTCTTCGGAGTAGTCCTTGTAGGAGGACGTGTTCATGACGATGCGGTGGGAAATGGCGGCCAGCTTGCCGTCCTTTTCCGCAGCGAGCGCGACCTTCTGCCAGGTGTCGGGCCGGTAGCCATGACCGGTGAAGGTCTGCCGCCGGGTGTAGCAAAGCCGGACCGGCCGCTTTAGCTCACGCGCTGCGAGCGCGACCAGCGGCGCGTAGTAGTGCACCGCGAGGCAGGATCCGAACGCGCCGCCGACGAAGTGCGCAATGACTTCCACGGCCTCCGGCTCGATCTTGAAAAGCGAAGCTAGCAGATCCCTAAGCTGATAGACGTTCTGGGTCTTGTCGAAAATCGTCAGCTTGCCGTCTTTCCAAAACGCCGTCGCGCCATGCAGCTCGATCGGGTTGTGGTGCTCGATGGGAATGCGGTATTCCGCCTCGATCTTGACCGGAGCGGCCGCGAAGCCGTCCTTGAAGTTTCCGCGCTCCTTCGCTTCCTTCTGCTTCTGGGTGTCCTTGGCCTGATCGAGGTGCGCAACCAGATCGGTGGCGAATTTGTCCTCGTCATACTCCACCTCGATCAGGCGCGAGGCGGCCCGCGCCTGTTCGAAGGTCTCTGCCACGACGAGAGCGATCGGCTGGCCGTTGAACAGGATTTTCGCGTCGCGAAAGGCGAACAAGTCCGAGACGTCGGTTTTGCGGTCCTCAGGCGGAGGCGGCAATAGTGCGGGAAGGTTGAGATGGGAGAAAACCTGGAGAACTCCCGGTGCTTTTTCCGCTTTCGAGACATCGAGGCTGCGAATGGTTCCCTTGGCAATGCCGCCTAACCGGAGATAACCGTAGGCGATGTTAGGCAGCTCGAACTCGGTCGAATACTTCGCACGGCCGGTGACTTTGGCCAGGCCATCGACCCGCCGCATTTCTTTTCCGATGTATCGCATGGTGGGAGTGGGTTGAAAGTTTCAGGCGGGTTTGATGGCTTGTTCCAATGCCCGGACGATGGCCCGGCGTCCGAGTTCGACCTTGTAGGCGTTGTGTTCCAGCGGTTTCGCGCCGGCCATTTCCGCATCGGCGGCCGCGTTGAAATGCGCTTCCGTCGCGGATTTGCCGATCAAGGACTTCTCCGCTTTTTCCGCCCGCCACGGCTTGTGGGCGACACCGCCCATGGCGATCCGGGCATCCTTGATGGTGTCGCCATCGAGTTCGAGGGCCACGGCCACCGAGACGAGCGCGAAGGCGTAGCTCGCCCGGTCGCGCACTTTCAGATAGTAATAGTGGTCCGTGAATTTCGACTTCGGCAGCTCGATGGCGACGATCAGCTCGCCGGGTTTTAAATGGGTATCGCGCTCCGGTTCGTCGCCGGGCAGGCGGTGGAATTGCGACATCGGGATGAGCCGCTCACCGGCCGGGCCGCTCACCCGCACGCCGGCCTCGAGTGCGGCGAGGGCGACCGCCATGTCCGATGGATGGACCGCCACGCATTGTTCACTCCAGCCGAAGATCGCCTGGGTGCGGTTCAGGCCTTCGCGCGCGCCGCAGCCGGAACCGGGATCACGCTTGTTGCAGGGCATCGCGGTGTCGTAGAAATACGGGCAGCGCGTCCGCTGGAGAAGGTTGCCGCCGTTGGTCGCCATGTTGCGGATCTGGACGGTGGCGGCCGCGAGGATCGCTCGCGACAGCAGCGGATAGTTTTTTCTAACGAGAGGATGATTGGCGGTGTCCGCGTTCTTCGCGAGCGCGCCGAGCGACAGACCGGTCTCCGTTTCGCGGATTTCCGTGAGGTCCAGCCGCGTGAGATCGATCAGATCGGTGGCGCTCACGATGTCGTCCTTCATCAGGTCCAGCAGGTTGGTGCCGCCTGCCAGGAACCGTCCCTGCGGGCGCGCTTGCAGGGTTTTCACCGCGTCATCGGCGGTCTTCGCGCGAACGTATTCAAATGATTTCATGGGCGAACTCCTTTCTAATCAGGGCCAATTCTTCTTCCGTCGCAAAGCCCCAGGTGCGGGCCGATTTCTTGCTGGAATGCACGTCGCGAATCGCGGCGAGGATCTGCGGATAGGCGGCGCAGCGACAGATGTTACCGCTCATGCGCTCGCGGATTTCATCGTCGGAAAGCTCGGTGGGAGGCGAATTGAGATCGGGTGTGACGAAACTCAGTTCGCCGCGTTTCGCCTCCTCCAGCAAGGCAACCGCCGAGCAAATCTGGCCGGGAGTGCAATAACCGCATTGGAATCCGTCATGCTCGATGAAGGCCTCCTGCATGGGATGCAGACCTTCGTCCGTGGCCAAGCCCTCGATGCTGGTGACCTTGCTGCCATCGACCTGCGCGGCAAGAGTGAGGCACGAAAGCACCCGCTTGCCATCGACGATCACGGTGCAGGCGCCGCACTGACCGTGATCGCATCCCTTCTTGGTTCCGGTGAGACCGAGCGTCTCGCGAAGGGCGTCCAGCAACGTGACGCGAGGATCGAGCGTGAGCGATTTGGCAGCGCCGTTGATGGTAAAATTGACCGGGATGCCTGCGACCGGGGCCGTGACCGCAGCGGGCATTAGTGCGGCAGCCTCCGCGTACGTCCGTTGCTCGGTGAGGATCTGTACGCCGAGGACTCCGGCGCCGGTGCTGGAAACGAGCTTCAAGAACTCCCGGCGCGGAATCCCCCGGCTGGCCAGATCCGCCAGCAGTGCTTTCTCATCAGAAGAGAGTGAATCCGGCGCTTCCCCACCGTAGGCGGGACTTTTGATGGGATCGTCGTCGTGGTGCATGGTACGAAAAATTGGTTAAGCCGAATTGCCGGAAAACGGCAATCAAGCGAACAATTTAGAGCGCGTTTGAAAAAGTGCATCGCTTTTCCAAGCTGAATTTTTTCCCCCGGAAGCAACCTCGCCCGGGCCGCCCAATTCACCGATGCCGGGGCTACTTGTAACCGTGGCGACCTAGCAAATTATACACCGAGCGCTCGGAAATTCCGAGTTCGCGGGCGGTCTTCGCCTTGTTCTTGCCGGTGCGGAGGTAGGTCTGAATGAAGGCGTCGCGCTCGACCTCCTGCAAGGTCAGGCCTCGACCGGACGCCGGTCCCGCACCCGAAACCGGGTCGCGACGGTCTTCCAAAAGTGGCTGGAAATCTTCAAAATCGAGCAACGGCTTTTCAGCAAACGCGGTGGCGCGCTCCAGCACGTTTTCGAGCTGACGGACATTTCCCGGCCAATCAAAATCCAACAGAGCTTGGCCCGCGCCGGGGGTGAGCTGCCAGCCTTCGGAATCACGCCGGCCAGCGATCTGCGAGAGGATGCCCTCGGTCAGCGCGGGGATATCCTCCTTACGTTCGCGCAGGGCGGGAATCCGCAGCTCGATGATGTTCAGCCGGTAATATAAATCCTCGCGGAACGCGCCTTCCTCCACGCGGCCGCGGAGATTGACGTTGGTCGCGGCGATCACCCGGGCGTTGGTTTGCACCATCTTGCTTCCCCCGACGCGGAAGAACTCGCGGTCTTGCAGGACGTTGAGAAGCTTCGGTTGGAGGTCGGAGGGAAGGTCGCCGATTTCGTCAAGAAACAAGGTGCCCTTGGAGGCTTGTTCGAAGCGCCCGGCGCGGGATGAAGTCGCTCCGGTGAAGGCACCACGCTCGTGGCCGAAGAGCTCCGACTCCAGCAATTCACGGGGAAGTGCGGGGCAGCTCACGGTGATGAATTCCTCGGCGGCACGCGGGCTGAGCCGATGGATTTCGCGCGCAAAATGGGATTTCCCGGTGCCGCTCTCTCCGGTGAGGAGGATGGTGCTGTCGAGCCGGGCGGCCTTGGCCAAATGCCCTAGCAGCTGGCGGAGCGGCGGATTGGCGCTCTCAAGCGCCGATTTGGCGGACCCCCTGCTCGCAACCTGGGGGGGCGCAGGTGAATTTTTACGTGCAGTCTTGGCTTGCCGGAGAAGATCGAAGAGCCGCTTGAGTTCGAAGGGCTTGGTTAGATAGTCGTCGGCACCGGCCCGCAGCGCTTGGACTGCGGTTTCCGCATCGTTGAGACCGGTCAGCATAATCACCGGCAGCGCGGCGAATCGTTCCCTGATTCTAACCAGGGTCTGGAGGCCGTTCATGCCGGGCAGGCCGTGGTCGAGGATCACCGCTTCAATTTCCGGCCCCAGCAATTCCAAGGCCTCCTGCCCCGATCCAGCAGCCAGGGGACGCCAGCCGAAATCTTGAGCGGCGATGACTAGCAAGTGTTGGATGGTTTCGTCGTCGTCAACGACTAACAAATTCGGGGCGGTGGGGGGATTCAGCGGCAAGGCGTCACGCTAGCCAGTGAAAATTACGAATCAAGTCGAAGGTTTGCCGCCGCAGCCAGACCGACCGATCACTCTCGGAGCACTTGCTTGAGGAGGCGCAGCAGGGTTTCCGCCGTGTAGGGTTTCGGGAGGAAATTTTTGACCCCTTGGCCCGAGACATGAGCAAGTTCGCGGTTCGCGGTGATGCCGCTGGTGGCGACGATCCTCACCGCGGGATTGATTTCCATAAGCTTTTTGATCGTCGCGGGTCCATCCATGATTGGCATCATCATGTCCGTTAGAACAACGTCGATGGCAGACTGATAAGTGGTGTAGAGGGAAACCGCCTGATGACCGTCGGCGGCGAGGAGCGTATGGTAGCCGAACGACTCCAAGGTCTGACGGGTGATTTGGCGGATCGATGCCTCATCGTCCACGATCAGCACGGTTTCTCCATTTCCGCGAGGCAGCTCGATCCGCTCCGAAGGTGGAGCGGCGTCTTGCAGTTCGGGATGGGCGGGTAAGTAAATCCGGAAGCGAGTCCCGATCCCCGGCTCGCTATGGGTGCGAATGAATCCGCCATGGCTCTTCACAATGGCCAGCGAGGTGGAAAGTCCCAAGCCCGTGCCCTTGCCGATGGACTTGGTGGTGAAAAACGGGTCGAAGATCTTGTCGATGATTTCCGGCTGGATCCCCTCGCCCGTGTCTTCGACTTCAATACAGACGTGCGGCCCTTCGGTCGCTTCCAGATTCATGCCGGCGAACGACGGGTCGATCTGGACGTTCTCCGCGCCGATGCGAATTTTCCCAGCGCTGGAAATCGCGTCCCGGGCGTTGACGCACAGATTGAGAATGACTTGGTGGAGCTGCGTCGGATCGCCGCGCACGGGCCACAGTTCCCGGCTGGCGGAGACTTCCACCGTGAGATTCTTACGGAAGGTGTCGCGCAGGATGCCCTCGATTTCGACGATCAACTGGCGCGGATGGACATCGACCCGGTGCCCTTCCATGCCGCGGGCGAATGAGAGCACTTGGCCGACCATGTCCGCGCCGCGTTTCGCACTGATGGCGATGGTGTCCAGCAGCTCGGTGGACCGGCAGTCGGTGACGCGCATTTTCAGCAGCTCGACGGCCATGGAAACGGGCGCGAGAATGTTGTTCAAATCGTGGGCGATGCCGCCGGCCAGAGTGCCGATGCTTTCCAGCCTCTGAGCGCGCAGGAATTGCTGCTCTAGTTTGCGGTGCTCGGTGATGTCGGTGTTGATGGCGAAAACGCTCTCTGGATTTCCCGATTCGCCACGGACGAGGGTCCAGTGCCCTTCAATGACCAGATCACGGTCAAATTTATCGATCTGATGGATTTCCCCCACCCATTCGCCGAGCTCCAGAGTCTGTTGGTGCGCCTTCGCAAATGCGGCGGAATCCCGGTAGAGCAGCCCGGCCACGGAGCGGCCGATGGCTTCTGCGGCCGACCAGCCGTAGAGACGTTCCGCGCTTTTATTCCAATAGGTAATCGTGTGATCGAGTCCGCGGACGAGGATGGCATCCTGCGCCTTGTCGAGCAGCGAGGCCTGCTCGCGAATCCGCGCGTCCGCCTGCTGCCGGTCGAGTTCGGCGGCGGCACGGGCGGCGAAGATCTGAAGAGTGGACCGCACCAGCGCCGTTTCCCGCATGGGGCTGGAGAAAAACACCACCATGAGTCCCGCCACACCGCCGCCCGGATGAAGCAGCGGGATTCCGGCATAGGCTTCGATGCCGAGATCTACCAGCAGATGATCGTGAGGAAATGCCTGCTGGACGCCCCGCGGGTAGACGCAAAACGTCCCCTGCACCACATTCTCACAGGGAGTTCCGACGAGACTGTAGCTGACATTGTCCATTACTTTTCCAGCCATGAAAAAGGACAGGGTGGTGACGGAATTATCGGCGAAATTATGCCGTCCGATGAGACCTCCGTGAGCGCCCAGAGCTTCCACCATATTGCGGGTCAGCAGGTCGAAAAACTCGGAGCCAATCCCGCTGGAAACGGCCTGCGCCACCTTGATCACCACTTCTTGGGTGCGCTGGCGCTCTTCACGGCTGCGGATGTTTTCAATCCCGAACGCCAGGTCGTTCGCCATTTCCTGCAGCAGCTTCAGCTCGTCCGCGCCTGCGGGGTGTGGTTCCGCCGAGTAGAGACAGAGCACTCCGAACGCACGCTTGTGATCACGTAACGGCAGGCAGACCACGCTCCGGTAGCCACGCGCCTGGGCGGGCGCCAACCAGTGGGAAAAGGCGGGATTTTCGACGATATCTTCAAACACGACCGCATGACCGCCGCGCACGGCCCGCCCTGCGGGACCGCCGCCGGAGGAATGGTCGTCCGCCCAGGAAATGACGATTTCGGAAAGATATCCCAGCTCCTCACCCGCGTGGGCCATCGGCAGGATGCGCCGCTGCTCGTCCTCCATGGCGTAGCCGACCCACGCCATCCGGTAGCCGCCGATTTCCACCGGGATGCGGCAGGATTCGGCGAGCAGATCATCTTCAGAAGACGTCCGGACGAGCATTTCGTTGCAGGAACTCAGCATTTGCAGCGCGCGATGCGAGCGACCCAGCGCCATCTCGGCGACCTTGTGGGCGGTGAGATCGGTCATCCCCCCGACCATCCGGATCGGTTTCCCGGCGGCATCCCGCATGACTTGGCCGCGGTCCATCACATGGGCAACCGTGCCATCGTTACGAATGAAGCGATATTCGTCCGACCAGAACGCATCGCCGCGTGCGATGGCGGCATAAATTCCCTCGACCACCCGGCTGCGGTCTTCGGGGTGAATTTGGCGAATCCAGACCCGAATTGTGGCATCCGTTTCAATCGCCGCCCAACCGAACAGATTGGCAAAGCCATCATTCCACCAGAAGGCGTCCGTTTCGAGATCCCAGTCCCAGATCGTGTCGTTGGTCGCCGCTGCCACCGCTTGGAACCGCTGGTGACTTTTCATGACCTCATCCTGCGACCGCGACGCATCCGCTTTTTCCAACGCGACGGAAATGAGATCTCCAATGGCGCTCGCAAACAATAGTTCATCCGCCATCCAGCGCCGCGGCGAGCCGACCGATTCGCCACAGAGGAAGTGGCTCACTTTGCCTGCAAGCGAGATGGGAACGTCCAACCTGAATTCACTCGTCCTTGGAATCGTGCGCCCGGCGCCAGCCACAATTCCTTCGAAATCAGCAAGCTCGGCAAAATATTCCGGGAAATCCACCAATCTCAGTCTTGCCCCAGAGGTGTGGCCGGCCAAACACTCGATCACTTTACGGTCCGAGCTGAAACGCCAGATGCTGACCCGAGTCAACTCAAGGGCCTCGGCAGTGTTTTCGATGATCTGCCCCAGAACGCTCTGAAGCTCAAATTTGACCAGAGGGGTGAATCTCGTCAGCGCCATAAGGGCATCGCGCTGTCTGAGACAGCGAATCGCGGACGTCCGTGTGACCTCTGCGGCGCTTAGCTCCAAATTGCCATTCGTTGGGTGAGAGCCAGGTTTCATTCAGGATCATCTCAGGCGGGTGCTTCCTATAACGATCCAGGGGCTATGATTTCAGTGAAAACTCGCTATCAACAAATTAGCCAACTCATCAGCGGAATCTTCCGATAGAAGACTAGCACACCTGACGAGTTGGCCAATTGTTGGAACCGAAGTCCCTGTTTTTCTCCCCCCGGAGAACCGCTCGTAACTTGCACCGGGCG
The DNA here is from genome assembly GCA_031389115.1 of Akkermansiaceae bacterium. GTDB lineage: Bacteria > Verrucomicrobiota > Verrucomicrobiia > Verrucomicrobiales > Akkermansiaceae > Luteolibacter. Next base: position 12,836 of record JANMSI010000067.1, on the reverse strand, counting down.
TGCCAAGCTTGGAGGGCATCGTTACCTTACTGATTATCAGTCACATAAATTCTCCGGAACGGTTCGCTCTCGAAATCGGACGTCCTCTAACCGTGAAAACATTGCGGAACCCTCCACCGTCTCTGCAAATCGTGCGAAGCCGTGCAGCGCTCCGTAAGAAGAACCCCGGCGAACGGGGCCTTGGACTTCAACGCCGACGGGTCCATGCGTCTCGCGCATACCGAGCATCCATGCGGCGGGCGATTTCAGCTGGCTCAGGCTGGCTTGGAAATGTGCCCCACGTGCGGGCGATCCTGTTCGCAAAATTCTCGGCCCGCGCCCGCGATCCTGCCTCGGTCGCACACTGTGCCGCCACCGATCCTTGGTGCAACAATCCCTGCCGGGACCTCCGCTGCCCAGCTCCTGCCAGCTTCGTGCGGTCGGCCCGGAGCAAATCGTGATCTACCGGATTTTCGAAACAAAGGACCGACGATGCTACGAGTTCGCCTTGGCAGGAAATCGCCCCCAATCCCTCAGCTGCAAGCGTCCCGGCCAAGGCGGTGTGAATTTGAGCGTAACTCTCCGCCCCCCGGCAACCCGCCAGCGGTTCGCCATGGGGGGCGACCACGGTGTAGGTCCAATCCCACCGATGATCGACGATTCCCCCACCCGTCCAGCGGCGGACCACCGAAACGCCGGGAAATGCTGCCGACGCCTCGGTGAATTTTCCGAAATAACCGATGCTCGTCCAGTGCCCGGCCCAGCCATATATCCGCAACACGGGAATTTTCGCCTTATCGAGCAACCACTCATCGATGGCCATCGCCTCCGGCCCGGACCGCAGAACCGGATCGAGCCACAACAACAATTTCTCAAACAGCGCCATCCCGTTGAACTCTCAACGCCGCCCGGCGATAGAAACAGAAAATTTTCCCTGCCTTGCATTCCACGCATCGCTTGCCAACGTCGCACCATGTCCTTTCCGGCCAAGCCCCAGAGCGCACTCCTGATCGTCGGTCACGGATCTACCGAAAATCCTGACTCCTCCACCCCCTACTTCGATCACGCCGACGAAATCCGTCGCCGCGGGCTGTTTGCCGAAGTGCATTGCTGCTTTTGGAAAGAAGAACCGTCCATGCGCGAGGCCTACTACCTCATCGATTCCGACGAAGTTTATGTCGTACCCGATTTCATCAGTGAGGGCTATTTCACCCAGGACATCATCCCTCGGGAGCTCCAGCTCACCGGCCCCACCACCGTGGTCCGCGAAAAAATCTTCCACTACTGTCTGCCGGTCGGCGTCCATCGTTCCATGACGGACCTGATCCTGAAACGAGCCAAAACCGTCGCCCCCGGAATCGACCCGCGCCAGACGACGCTGATCATCACCGGCCACGGCACCGGCTTGAACCAGAACTCCACCGAGGCGATCCGCGATCAAGTTGACCTCATCGCCGCGTCGGATGCAGGTTACGCCGCGGTTCTCGACGCCTACATGGAAGAGCAACCCTTCATCGCCGAGTGGGACCAGCTAGCGGCGGCCACTCCCAACGTGGTCGTGGTGCCGTTTTTCATCTCGGACGGACTTCATTCGTTTCAGGATATTCCCGTGCTTCTCGGCATCGAAAATGAAGTCGGAACCGCGTCCAGCCAGCGCGAGATTTTCCGCAACAATCCCCATCACCTCCGGGGAAAAACGCTTTTCTACAGCTCGGCGATTGGAACCGAACGACTGTTGGCAGATGTCATTCTGGACCAAGTTTCCGACTTTGATCGAATTCATAAAACGTTGTAGCTATAGGATTTGACTACAAATTAATAGTTTTGATGAAACCTATGTCAATCGCAACATTGCTTCAGACCGGCCTCCAGTCAGGCATCCATCGGATCGGCGAACTTGAGCTTCAAACAGATGTTTGCAGCTTCCGTTACGTCCTGTGCCATATGGCCGACGCAAGTGTGTCCGCCCAGCCGGGATTCGGAGGGTTGGAAGTCCATCATGGACCCTCCGCTTCCCGAGACATTTCCACCTATGCTGCCGACGGGACCTACCGCTTCACCAAAGGTCAAACCAATCTCAAGCGCGGTTGGGTGATGCTGCTTCAGGACGAGGAGCAACTGCGACTCGCCTTGGATCAGTTTTATCCAGCCTGCGTCGGGATGTTCATCGCCTGGCAGAAGGGCGGGTTGGAGGTCGAAGCGCTGCGTGAAAAGCTGAACCGGCAAACGGGAATGTACCGGTTTGCCCGTTCCATCAGCGATGTCGGCGCGCAGAAATTGGTCCGGCAAGTCTGCGGACCCGCGCACCAGTGCGCGAAAAAAATCCTTTGGCAAATCGATCCAGAAACGCCGTTGGATGACAGCGAAGCCAGTCGTTATAACGGCATCCCCGGCGGAGTCCCGGAATCCGAAGCGATTCCCCTGCTCTGCCGCGAAGCGTGCAATCATTTCGTCGCGGAATGCCGCAAAGCCGCCAAGGCTGAATTTGACGCAAGGTAGATGCCGCGTCTCGCGGCAGGCCGCAACGCACCTCCAAACTCCGGGATTCAGATCTTTTCCACTTCCACCTGGATTTCCATCCGGCAGTGGCCCGTGCCGTGGTAATTCCCTCGAACCGGAGCGACGTCCTCGTAGTCGCGGCCCACGGCGATTTTCACATAGCGTTCGTCGGCCAAGGTGTTGTTCGTCGGGTCAAATCCGATCCAGCCGGCAGCCGGCAAATACACCTCGGTCCAGGCATGCGACGCTTGAGCGCCGACCAGCGTGTCCCGCGGTCCGTTATACAGGTAGCCGGAGGCGTAGCGGGCCGGGATCCCGACCGAACGGCACAAGCCCAGCATCACATGCGAGAAATCCTGGCAAACCCCGTGCCGCATTTCGAAAGCTTCCTCCAGGTGGGTATTCACGTTGGTCACCCCCGGCTCATAGCGGAATTCCCGGTGAATCCACGCCATCAGCGCTTTTGCCTGATCGTAAATCGTCGTGAACTCCCGCGTGACATCCAACGCCTGCCGCCAGACTTCGGGATGCCGGGACACCCAGCGACTTTCCTGCAAATACGGCCAGATCAGCTCTCGCATCGACAATTCGCCATAGCTCTCCAGCGTCGCCTCCCGCGCGGCGGCCGACACCTCCAACGGTAAATTATGCACCCGGATCCGGCTCTCGATCTCGAGCCGGGAGTGCGGTGCCGGCAGCTCGAAATGATGAGTGATGTTCTGAAATAAATCTTTGAAGCGCCGCACCCGAGTGGCCGGGATCACCCGAATCAGCGCGGCGATCGTCTTCTGATACGGAAACGTCCGTGGCTCGAGGTGCAGCGTATTGACGCTGTTGGTTACGGACCCACCGTAGATGAACGCCGTCCGGTGAAATACGGAGAGTTTCATCCCCGGCGTCGGCAGCAACGGCTCCACGGAACGGTTCACCTTTGATTCTGATGTTGCTGTTGGACCATGTTCCAAACCGCAGCGTCCGAAAGGGTCGGTGGTTTGGGTTCGGGCCTCACCAGAATCCGTTCCGGCATCAGGACATAGCGTTCGAAAAATTCCGCGCCGATGTGATTAAAACGGCCTTGGAGGGCATCCAAATAATCATGGAGTCCCGCGACGAAGACATCCTCCGTCGAGCCAAAGTCCAATTCTGCCATTAATCGGCCAGCTTCGCGTTCCGCCTCGTTGGAAAACGTTCCGCGCGGCGTGCCGGAAATCCGGTGCAGACTGATGTCCACCTTGTCGATGCAGTAGCGGACCGAACGCGGGAAATCCTTCGAGAAAATCAGAAAGTCCACCACGCCCTGCGCCGTGATTTCACGTTGGGCGGTCCGGAACGCGCCCATCGCGCCGCACGAGCGCAGGATGGCGGTCCAGTGAAGAATCCCCGGCGAGACCGCCTCCATCCCATCCGCCGCCTGGGGCAGGTAACTGGAAACGTCGAGGAACCGGGTGGTTTTGTCCGCCCGTTCCAAGTGGCGGCCCAGATCCATGAATTCCCATGCCTCATTGCGCGAAGTCGTGGAAGCGGCGATCCCAAGGAAGGTCATCGCGGACCGCCGGATATTCTCGTAGTAACGGGAAGGGTCCGCAGCGGTCAGACGCTGCGCTTCATCCGAGCGGGAAAACAGGTAAAGCGCGTTCAACTCTTCCCATAATTCATCCGACAATTGGTCGCGGACTGTCCGGGCATTTTCCCGGGCGAGAGCGATGCAGGAAGTGATGCTGTTAGGATTGCGCGGGTCGTCAGTTAGGAACCGGATGACTTCCTCACTCCCTGTATCGTCGTAGAGCTTGCTGAATGCCTCCTCATCGCCGGTGCTTAATATGATTGGCTGCCAGAAGCCGCGCAGGCGTTCGCTATCAAGTTTCTCGAAATCCAGCAGCAGCTGGCGGTTGACATCGATCAAACGGGCAAGGTTGTCCGCCCGCTCCACATAGCGGACCATCCAGTAAAGTGTATTGGCGACACGGGATAACATAATAATTAGTGGCGAAGCACCCAGGTATCCTTACTTCCGCCGCCTTGGGAAGAGTTCACAATGAGTGAATCCTTAGTCAGCGCCACCCGGGTAAGGCCGCCCGGGACGATGGTAACCTCTTTTCCATAAATGATGTAAGGCCGCAAGTCGATGTGCCGGCCTTCCATCGCGCCTTCGCACCAGGTGGGCGAGCGCGAAAGCGCAATCACCGGCTGCGCGATGTAGTTGCGGGGATCAGCAATGATCCGCTCGCGGAAGATCGCGATTTCGTCCTTGCTCGCCGTAGGCCCCATCAACATGCCATAGCCGCCGGACTCGTTCGCGGCTTTCACCACCAGCTCTGGGAGGTTCGCGAGTATATATTTCATGTCCGCCTCCTCAGAAGCAAGGAAGGTGGGAACGTTCGGTAGTATCGGTTCCTGACCGAGGTAATACTGAATCATCTTCGGAACGAAGTAATAGATCACCTTGTCATCCGCCACCCCCGTGCCCACGGCGTTCGCCAGCGACACATTGCCTGCGCGGTAGGCATTCATCAGTCCGGGCACACCTAACACCGAGTCCTTACGAAACACCACCGGGTCGATGAAATCGTCATCGATCCGACGATAGATCACATCCACCCGCACCAGGCCGCGGGTCGTCCGCATATAGACAAACTTGTCCACCACTGCCAGATCCCTGCCCTCGACGATGTCGATACCCATTTCCCTCGCCAGATAACAATGCTCGAAATAGGCGCTATTATGGCAGCCTGGAGTCAACAGAACACACACCGGGTCTCCATCCCGGCGAGGCGAAATATGATGAAGCATGTTTAACAAATCCCTTGGATAGGAATCGACCGGGCGCACGCCCAAGGCCTCAAAGAGTCCGGGAAACGCCCGTTTCAAGGCGTTGCGATTCTCCAACAGATAGGAAGCTCCTGATGGGCAGCGCCCGTTGTCTTCCAGCACATAATAGATCCCGTCCCCGCCGCGGATCAGGTCGCTGCCGCAAATATGAATATAGGTATCGGCCGCCACATCCACGCCCCGGAACTCGGGCCTATAGTGTTTTGCCTGCTCGATATAGAACCGCGGAATCACCTCGTCCTTCAGGATGTTCTGGTCGTGATAGATGTCATGGAGAAACAGATTCAGTGCGACGATGCGCTGCGTCAGCCCCGCCTCCAAATGCTCCCACTCGCTGGCCGGCATCACCCTCGGAATGGGGTCGAAAGGAAAAATCCGCTCCGTGCCCCGATCGTCGTGATAGACGTTGAAGGTGATCCCCTGGCGCAGGAAATACAGTTCCGAGTTGGCCTTGCGGGCGAGGAAATCCCGCTGATCCACCTTCCCGAATTTCTCGAAAAGCGGCGCACAGTGAGTCCGCACATTGCCGTCCTCACCGAACATCTCATCGTAAAACTTGCCGGGGTCGTAGCCCTTGAACATTTCCATGGGTTATTTTCTACCGCTGAGCAGTCAGCGGGCCAACTTTTTAAATCCCCACGATCAATTTGTGGCGCTGAACGTGGAATTTCGTGGGGTGGGTTCCAAGGCGCATTCGATGTTCCCTGCAACGTAGGCAGAGAACCCAGCGGATCGTTCGATATCCTGCCGCTTATCGGGAAAAAGCTTAGGCCACGGCTCGGAGCTTCGGGCTAAAGTGGCCTCATCCCGAGGATTCCTGGCAGTCGGCATTTCTGAGAATGCGTGCTTGGTCGAAATCGTAGGGAGTCAGCTCCAGCACCGCGCAGTCGTTCGGAGAGAATACCGCGTTCGCATCGGCCAGCGGTTTCGAGAGGTGGGCGAGAATGATTTTCCCGTTAGGAAGTTCGACTCGGTAGAGCACCGGGTTGAGGTTCTCTAAAATTTTCCCGACGGCGTGAATGGTGGCATCTGGCATGGGCGGAAGTCTCGTGGGGACCGCTCCTGCGGACAAGCTTGGTCGGCCAAGATTGTATCCAAATCCCCGGTTGAAACGATGACCCTGCTTGACGCCAAGCTCAAGACGAGCATCATCCCGCGTGACGACCCGTCACTCTCACTTCCCCGTTATTTTTCCGCTCTCACCGCTATGATCTCACGATTTTCCACCTCCATCACCGCGCTCGGCTTTATTCTTCTCGCATCCTGCTATCCTTATGACGAAAGCAAGGACCGTCGGCCCGTTCCGAAGCAGGGGCAAAAAAGTGTCAGCACTCCCGATCAGCAAAAAATCAAGGAACAGCGCGACCGCATGAAGGCCCGGGAGGAAAATAAGACCCAGGAAACGGTGACGGAAACCGCCGAGACATCCCCGACTCCGAATGACACCGTCAAACCACCCGCCGAGGAGAAGCGTGTGGACATTCCCGTCGCCAGCAAGGTTCCCGGCAAGGAGGGCTTCGTTTTCAGTCCGTTTAACAACAAGCTGATCAATGTTGTCGATATCCCGAGCGGAACTTTGGTTGCTGATCCGACCTACCCGGCAACCGCAAAAAAGCACTTCCGCGTGCCTTGAGATTTTTTGACTCCCGGTAAACCCTATCCAGGAAAACCGACCGGGTCCGGCACACTGGACCCGGTCTTTTTTGTTTTTCATGAAGACCGATTTCCCAACCATCACCATCCTAGGAGGCGGCCTGCTCGGCGGTTCGCTGGCCTTGGCGCTCGCCAAAGTGCCAAATCCTCCCATTGTCCGGCTTTGGGCGCGCAAGGAGGAAACGCTTGCGGCAGCCGAGAAACTCGGAATCACCGATGTCACCGGCGACCTATCGGATGCGGTCAACGGCACCAATCTCGTCATCCTGGCCGTTCCTGTGGGTTCGATGGCCCAACTCGTGACCGCCGCTCTCGATGCGGGACTGCCGCAGGATTGTCTTATCACCGACGTGGGAAGCGTGAAACGCGTGCCGCACCGGCAGATCGGCCCGCTCCTCGCCAGCCGGGAAAATTACTTCATCGGCAGCCACCCGATGGCTGGCTCCGAGCGGAACGGCCTGTCCGCCGTCACCTCCACTCTCTTTCAAGACGCCGCCTGCCTGCTTACGAATGACGGCGGCGCTCCTCCTGCGCTGACCGCCGCCTTGGAGCGGTTTTGGAAAAATATCGGCTGCCGCACCTCGTGGATGAGCGCCGCGATTCATGATGAACTGGTCGCCCGCATCAGCCATCTGCCCCACCTGATAGCGGCCAGTGCCGCGCGCGTCTGTTTGCGGGATCCATCGGAAGGCCGCTTCGGCGGCGGCGGGCTGCGCGACACGACCCGCGTCGCCGCCGGCAATCCCACGATGTGGGCTGAAATTGTCATTGAAAACCGCGCCGCCCTCACCGGCCTCCTGCGCGAATCCATCGCCGATCTTCGCGAAATCCTTGCCAGTCTCGAGAGCGGCAACCAAGAAAAAGCACGCCAATGGCTAACCACCGCCAAGCAGCGACGCGATCCGTTGAACTCACCCCAATAGCCTTTTTTGCCCCTTCACATGTCGGAACTTCGAGTTAAAGCCATTTCAAAACTTCATGCGGAGTTCAGCGTCCCCGGCGACAAGAGCATGTCCCATCGCGCCGCCATCCTTGGAGGTCTCTCTAACGGCATTTGCACCATCCGCAATTTCCTGCCCAGCGAGGATTGCGTAAATACGCTCAACGCCATGCAGGCGCTCGGCGCGCGGCATGAAGTGCTCGCCGAGCTCGAAGGCTACGGCCCCATCGATCTGCGCATCCACGGCCAGTCCATGAAGCTGACGGCCCCCGCCGGACCCATCGATTGCGGGAACTCGGGAACCGGCATGAGGCTTCTAGCGGGGCTGCTCGCGGGCCAGAAATTTTCATCCGAACTCTTCGGCGACGCGTCCCTCTCCTCGCGCCCGATGGGCCGGATCACCAGTCCGCTAGGCCAAATGGGTGCGAAGATCGAGACCCGCGGCGAGAAATCCGGCTGCGCTCCCCTATTCATCCATCCCGCCGAGCTTTCGCCGATCACTTATGAGATGCCGGTGGCAAGCGCCCAGGTGAAGAGCGCGGTCCTTCTAGCAGGCCTGTTCGCCGAGGGGAAAACCACCGTCATCCAGCCGGCGGAAACGCGCGATCACACCGAGCGCATGCTGGCGTCCTTCCAAGTGAGCACCCGCCACGAGGGCAGCGCGATTTCAATCTACGGCGGACAAATCCCGGAGTCCTGCGACTTCACGGTGCCGGGTGATATATCCAGTGCGGCCTTCTGGCTCGTCGCCGCAGCCGCACTGCCGGGTTCGCGCCTGCTCATCAAAGACGTGGGCCTCAACCCGACCCGCACCGCCATCCTCAAGGTGCTCAGCCGCATGGGCGCACACATGAGCGAGATCCTTCACAACTCTAACGGCGAGCCAATCGGCAATATCGAGATCCACGGCGCGCCGCTAACAGGTATCACCATTTTCCTCGAAGAGGTGCCGAATCTCATCGATGAAATTCCCGTCATCGCGGTCGCCGCGGCATTGGCCCAGGGCCGCACCGTGATCCGCAATGCCAAGGAGCTGCGGGTCAAGGAAACCGATCGCATCACCACGGTCGTCAACGGCCTGCGCGCCATGGGAGCCGAGGTTGAGGAATTCGAGGACGGCATGGAAATCGAGGGAGGCAGGCCGCTCCTCGGAGCCGTGATCGACAGCTTCGGCGACCACCGCATCGCCATGGCGTTCGCGATCGCCGGCCTGTTCGCGGAAGGCGAAACCGTGATCAAGAACACTGACTGCGTAAATACTTCCTATCCGGGGTTCGCCCATCATCTGGATGCCATTCGTCACGAGCGCTCGCACGCCACCGACTTCACTCTTCCAACCGTTTCCCGCGCGTGAGTTCCTCTGCCAATCACCGGTTCGCCATCGCCATCGATGGGCCCGCCGCCTCCGGAAAAAGCACTCTCGCCCGCGAAATCGCCAAGCGGTTAGGCCTGGTGATGGTCAACTCCGGCGCCATGTACCGCGCCGTCACTTGGAAGGCGCTCCAAGAAAACATCGATCCCGCGGATGATGCGGCGGTGGTCGCCCTGATGGATCGCATCGACATCCATTGCGGCGAAATCGGCATGACCTCCACCTGCACCATCGACGGCGTGGACCCCACCGACGAACTCCGCGGCGAGTCCATCAATGCCAACGTCTCGGCGATTTCCGCCATCCCGGAAGTCCGGCGACGCCTCGTCAATCTCCAGCGCAACTACCTCGACCACACCAGCATCATCATGGAGGGCCGTGACATCGGGTCCGTGGTTTTTCCCGACACGCCGTTCAAAATCTACGTCGATGCCGACGAGGAGGTTCGCGCCGCCCGCCGCACGCAGGTCGGTGAGGTGGATTCCGTTTCCAAGCGCGATGCCGCCGATAGCGAGCGGGCCCACGCGCCGCTGATGATTGCGGAAGGGGCCGTGGTTCTCGACACCTCACACCACACCATCCAGAGCGGCGTGGATGCGGCGATTGAAATTCTCAAACAGCAGGGCCTAACCGGGATTTGAAACCGAACACCACCATGCGCTGGGTCTATTGGCTGGGCTGGATGGCATTCGGCGCAGCCTTCCGCACGCTGTTCGGACTCAAAATCGTGGGAGAGGAGAATCTCATCACCGAGGGTCCGGTCCTAGTAGCCTCGAATCACCAGAGTTTCCTCGACCCCCCGCTGATCGGAAATCTCTACCAGACAGAGATGGTCTTCCTCGCCCGCAAGACGTTGTTCGTCGGCTTTTTCAAATGGCTCTATCCCCAATGGAACGCCATCCCAGTCGATCAGGACCGGCCGGACATGAGCAGCCTCAAGACCATCATCCGCAAGCTCAAGGAAGGCCACCGCGTCCTCGTATTTCCCGAAGGCCAGCGGACGCTCGACGGCGAAATCGGCGAGGCGGCGCCGGGCATCGGGCTTATCGCCGCGAAGTCCGGGGCGATCATCCAGCCCGTTCGAATCTCCGGTGCCCGCGACGCCCTGCCCCGCGGCTCGGGCCGCGTCCGCTTCGCCCGCATCACCGTCAGCGTCGGTCCGCCCATCCGTCTAACACCCGAAGAACGGAATGCTCCTAACGGCAAGGACGACTACGAGAAAATCACCGCGAAGATCATGGGCGCGATCGCCGCGCTGTGATTTCCGACCTCCCCCAGCCCGCCGCGTTTGGGGTTGAGTTGCGAAATCCGGCGGATACTCTCCGCGCCCTGACCGCCATGAAGCATTTTTCGATTCTCAAAACGTCGGCGCTGTTAGCCGTCATACTCATCTCGCCCGTATCCGCCCAAGCGCCTGAGAGCGTCATGGTGGTGGAAGCCTACTCCGGAAAAATCCTGATCGCCGCCAATGCCAGCGCCAAGCGCCCGATCGCCAGCCTCACCAAGATCGCCACCGCCATCGTCACCGTGGACTGGGCGACGGCGACCAACACCGACCTCGGCACCGCGACCATTACCGTGCCCGAGACGATCACTCTCGTCGGCGGGCCGAATCCGATGAACCTCCAGCCCGGTGACAAGCTCACCTTGCGCGATGCGCTCTACTCCGCGCTGCTGGGTTCGGACAATCTCGCAGCCGTGGCCATCGCCGACCACGTCGGCAGGGAAATCCTCACGCGTCGCGGCAAGGAAGGCGAGCCTCTGGCCGCTTTCCTCGATCAAATGAACCACCTCGCCGACGCGCTCGGCATGTCGGATACCCGTTTTGCCAATCCTCACGGGCTGGATCGTCCCGGCGCGAAGGCGTATTCCACCGCCGCCGATGTGGCCCGCCTCTCGATCTATGCGATGCGGCGCAATGCGATCACGTTCATCGTCCGCCAGAAAGAGCGCCAGGTCAGTGTCACCGGAGCCACCGGCCCCCGCAGCTACCGGGTCAAGAACTCGAACGAACTTGCCGGCGAGCCGGGAATTCTCGGGATCAAAACCGGCACCACCAACGCCGCCGGCCCTTGCGTGGCGGTCTGCATGGACCGGGATCCGCTGGTCCGTCCGAAGCCGGATGGGACCAAGGGAGCCACCCCGCGCCGCCTCATCGTCGTCGTTTTAAATAACCCGGACCGCTTCAGCCGCGCCCGCGGATTGATTGGCCAGGGCTGGGCGGTTTATGACCCGTGGTTGGAAGCCGGCGCCCCCGTCGAGAACCGGGAACGCGAAATGCTCAGCACCCCCAACCCGCAATAACCAAGCCATGCGAATCGGAATTCTCAACAGCGGCGGCGATTGCCCCGGTCTCAACGCGGTCATCCACGGCGTCGTCGGCGCGGCGGATCAGCTCGGCTGGGAAGTCATCGGCTTCCGCGACGGCTTCGAAGGAATGCTGCCACCCGGCGACTACACCGTCCTGAAACCCAAGGACACCATCGGCATCATCAAGCTCGGCGGCACCATACTTGGCACCACCAATAAGGGCCATTTCGTCGCCAAGGTGGGCAAGGGCGACATCGCCGAAGTCCCGCCGGAAATCGTCGCCAAGGCCAAGCAAACGATGGATCAGCTGCGAATCAGCGCGCTAATCATCGTCGGTGGCGATGGTTCGCTGACCACCGGTCTGCAACTTTTCCGCGAAGGCTGGCCGATCATCGGCGTGCCGAAAACCATCGATAACGATCTCAGCGCGACCGCGTTCACCTTCGGTTTCGACAGCGCCGTTTCCACCGTCGTCGATGCCCTCGACCGCCTTCACACCACTGGCGAAAGTCACAAGCGCGTGATGGTGCTTGAGGTCATGGGCCGCCACGCCGGCTGGATCGCCCTCTGGGGTGGCATCGCCGGTGGAGCCACCGTCATTCTGATTCCGGAAATTCCCTTCTCGTTTGAAAAAATCGCCGCGTTCATCAACTCGCGCGACGCCCAAGGCTATCACAGCACCCTCGTCGTCGTCGCCGAAGGCGCCTACATGCCGGACGGCAGCGAAATCACCGTGGATCGTAACTGTGCAGGCGAGGTCCGTCTTGGCGGCATCGGCGAGCAGGTCGCGACAAGAATCGGGCAGCTAACCGGCAAGGACACCCGCGCCTGCACCCTCGGCCACCTCCAGCGCGGCGGCGCACCGACCTCGCTGGACCGCATCCTTGGTATGCGGTTCGGGGTGATGGCCGTCAAACTCGCCTCGGAAGGTGCCTTCGGCCGGATGGTGAGCTACCAAGCCTATCACGTCGATTCCGTGCTCATTGAGGAAGCCGTCCACCAGCTCCGCCTCGTCGAGCCGGACAGCGAACTGGTGCAAGCCGCCAAGGCGGTGGGCATTTGTTTGGGGGATTGAAGCAAGTTGGAGTTAAGACGGGGCCGATGCATTTAAAAGGCACCGCGAATCTGGCGAATCGAGCGAATATTTTGGAGGGAATTACGTATGGCTCCGCTTTATGTTTAGCTCGATTAGCTAGAATAGCGGTGGCGTTTAAAATCATAGGCCCCGTCATAAAAACAACTTGCTTCAATACC
>JANMSI010000052.1:0-52325 GCA_031389115.1 Akkermansiaceae bacterium | reverse complement strand
GGCTCGGCCGATCCGGGATCCGCTCGGGGTCGATGCCGAGCACGTCGGCCACCGCGGCGCGATCGTCGGCGTTGGTGAAGTCGCGTCCGCCGAACAGGTTGGTCGTGTTGCTGAACAGTCGCGAACCCATCGCGTTGCACTGGCCGGTGATGGAGTTCGGACCGGTGCCGGGTTTGCCGATGTTGCCGGTCATCAGGCAGAGATTGATGATCGCCTGCGCCGTCCGCACGCCTTCGTGGGATTGATTCACGCCCATGGTCCACCACCACGAGACGCGCTTGCCGGGTTCGGAAACGGTGCGGGCGAGCGCTTCGATCGCTGCCACGGTCTGCCCTGTTAGGACCGTCACCGCCGATGGGGAATAGTTTTTGAGAAATGCGGAAAACTCTTCGATTCCCTCCGTGTTCGCCAGGGATGCGGCATCCACCCGGCCATCGCGGAGGATGCAGTGGGCCAAGGCGTAAAGCAGCGCGAGATCGCCCTTCGGCTTCGGCGCCACGTGCTGCGTCGCGGCTTGCGCCGTCTCGGTGGCCCGCGGATCGATGACGATGATCTGCGGCTTGCGAGGGTTCCGCATCACCCGCTGCCAGAGGATCGGATGGGCGATGCACAGGTTCGCGCCGATCAAAACGATCACGTCCGATTCCTCGAAATCCGCATAAGTGGCGGGTGGCGCATCGAAGCCGAACGATTGCTTGTACGCGGTCACCGCCGTGGCCATGCACTGGCGCGTATTCGCATCGCAATGCAGGAAGCCCATTCCAAATTTGAACAAGCACCCGAGAAACGCCATCTCCTCGAAGGGGATCTGGCCGGTTGATAGAAATGCCACCGACTCGTGTCCGTGTTCGGCCCGAATCGCTTTCAGCCGCGTCGTGAAAACGTCCAGCGCCGTCGGCCAGTCCGTTTCCACCAATTTTCCCGAAGTATCCCGCAGCAACGGCATTGTCGCCCGGTCCAGGGATTCCAAGGGATCAAGCGCCTGCCAGCCTTTGGGACACGCCATGCCCAGATTGACCGGATAGCCCGCCTGCGGGCTGAGATTGATCGCCTCGCCGTGCTCGTCCAGATGGATCTTCAATTGGCACCCGGTCGCGCAATACCCGCAGATCGAGGTCGCGGTGGAACTCGGCTTGAGTCGCGACGGGATTCTCCCAAGCCCAAAATTTCCCGGCTCCTGCACCAGATCGCGGGTGAGGGGACCAGTGTGCTGTTTAAGAAAACGGGTGAGCATCGTCGTAGCTGGGGACTAGCACGTCATGTGCGAGATCCCATGTTCATTCCGCATCCGTGCGGGCGGTCGGTTCATCAGTGGGATGAGTGGCGTTAATCTCCGCCGTCCTTGCCAAAGGCATCTACTACTCTCTTGTCAGCCTCTTCCAGCAAGCGGACGACCGCTACAACTCAGACCCCTTCCACTTCCACAAAGAGAAGTCTCGTCACGAGCATCACGACACGTTCACGCCGCGTCTCGTCATCGACAGACGCGCTGCTTAGGCACTGACAGCCATGTCATACCATCGGCGGCCCGTGGGATCGGCAAGCATCTCGGGCTTGCCGGAGAGGAGATCGAGCGGGCGCGAGAGCTCCGTGAGCTGTCCCGAGGAGGCCATGATCCGTTCGCCGCGCGCGAAACGATGCGCATCGCTCCACACCAGCCGTAGGCCGCCGGACCTCGTCGGAAAACAAAAGGCCAGTCCGGCTTTCTCGGACTGGCCTTCATGTAAATCGACGTTCGGCGACCGGTTAGGGAAGCAGGTTGATCGCGCGGGACTGCTTGATCGCGTTGTTGATCTTGCGATGCAGCTTGGCGGAGACTCCGGTGACGCGGCGGGGCAGGATTTTGCCGGTTTCGGTTGTGAACTTGGTGAGAAGCTCCGGGTTGGTGGCTACCACTTGATCGGCCGGGATGTCGTGCCGGCGGCGCGTCATCTTGCGGTTCGCCTTGCGGAAATTGATACGGCGCTGGACTGTTTTTGGCTCGGACATGAGGAAAAGGGGACGCGTGTTAGCGAAGTTCGCGGTGCAGGGTGCGGCGCTTGAGGAAGTGATTGAACTTCACTTTTTCGAGACGGCCCGGGGTGCGGAGGCTCTTCTTATTGCGCGTGGTGACGTAGCGTGAAGTCGGCTTGCCCTCGGCTTTCGCTTCGGTGCATTCTAGAATAATAATGTCGCGTGGCATGACTTTGGGGGGCGGACTTTGGTTTAATCGTCGTCCTCGTCAAGAGAAACCGTTTCGGATTCTTCATCGTCCACATATTTCCCGCCGCTGAAGCCCACTTCATTGGATGGACGGAAGCGGCGGTTGCCATATTCCTTCTCCCACTGGGCCTGGCACTCGACCGTTAGACGGGCGAATGGAATCGCTTCGAGGCGGGCTTGCGGGATTTTCCGCGCGGACATTTCACAAATTCCATAAGCGCCGGCTTGGATGCGACGGAGCGCCTGCTCAATTTCGTAGAGCGCGTCCTGTTCCTTGGCGAGGACGGACAGCGCGAAATCCCGGTCATAGGCATCGCTGCCGGCATCGCCCTGATGCTGGCCGCTGCCGGATGCTTCGGAACCCTCGGGAGCATTGCGGATGGTGTCGCGGGCCATGCCCGAAACGGCGTCCACGAGATCGTCGCGAAGATCCAGCAGACGCTGGCGCTGCTTCTGGACGAAGCCAGAATTGTGACTGCCATTGCTGCCCGGAGCGACCGGCTCACCGCTATGACTGGGCGTGGACTTGGGCGGAACGAACGGCGGCTTGATCGGTGCGGGTGGCGCTGGAAAATCGACCACCGACGAGCGTGGCTTGGTCACAGGAATCTTTTTCGCAGGAACGGGCAGCTTGACCGGGACTTCTGATTTCGCGGGGGCTTTGATCACCTTTTCCACCGGCTTCGCGGGAGGAGGGGATTTCTTCACCGGCTTTTCGGCGATCGCCTTCTTGAGTGGCAGAGCTTTCTTCGCGGGCGTGGGCTTTTTAAGCGCAAGCGTCTTTTTCGCGACTGTGGCGACAGGCTTTTTGGCCGCCTTTACAGGCTTCGCGAGTTTGACGGCGGGCTTTGCTTTGCCCTTCGGGGGAGCAGATTTTGAGGTGTTTTTCTTCGCGGCCATGGCGCAGAGATCAGGATGCGGGTGATAAAAATTTCCCTCGTGCGGTCCCCGGTTATTTCCGGGAGCGTCACGAGCGCGGTGGGTTAGCCCGTGATCCACGGTCCATCAAGCGGAAAGTTTAGCACTGGCGAAATAAGTGATTCGTCCGCTTTGAGGCAGGAGACTTGAAATGCCAGATTCGCTCCCTAAGGTGCGGCCCCGCCATGCAGCTCAGCGCCATTGTCGAAGCCCTCCTCGTCGCCTCCCAGAACCCCCTGCCATCGGAAGAAATCGCCCGGCTGGTGCGCGCCCGGGTGGCGGAAGCGGACGACGTGAGGGTTCGCGAAACGGAGGAGGGGAAGGACACGCCGCCGCTGCCGGACTGGCTGCTGGCTCTCACCGCGACCTCATCGGAAAACGTCGCCGAGGCCATCGGCGCGCTCAATTTGGCTTATCAGGAAAGCGGCCGCGCCTTCACCCTCGTCGAGCGGCCCAAAGGCTGGAAGCTCTACACGCGCCTCGAATTCGGCGATTTTGTCCGCCAGCTTTTCCCAGGCCGCAAGCCCGAGCGGATGAGCGGGCCGGCCATGGAGACGCTGGCGATCATCGCCTACCGCCAGCCCATCACCAAGGCCGCCATCGAGGCGGTGCGCGGCGTGGCTTGCGACGGGATGATTCAAAAACTCCTCGACCGCGATCTCATCCGCATCGGCGGACGCGCGGAGCTGCCCGGCAGGCCGCTGTTGTATGAGACGACGGACCTGTTCTTCGAGCACTTTGGCATCCGCTCCATCGACGATCTTCCAAATGCCACGGAGCTGCGCAAAGTAAAGCTGCCCGAGCCCAAAGACCCCGCCGCACCCGACCCGGAACAACAAATGGCCCTAGGCGCGGTCGGTATTCCCGCCGCTGCCGCCGGCGATTCCATTTCTAACGATTTCTAACCTCCCGTCCGCCGTGAATCTCGACCACATCCGCTTCCAGATCGACACCATCGACCGCGACCTGCTCGACCTGTTGTCCCGCCGCGCGGACCTCGTCCACGAGGTCGGCCTGGTGAAAAAGCGCGACGGCCTGCAAATCTACGCGCCTGAGCGCGAGGAAGCTCTGCTGCGGCGGTTAATCGAGGTCAATGAAGGCCGCCTGCCGGAGAAATCGATTCGCGCGATCTATCGGGAAATCATGTCCGCCGCCCTAGCACTTGAGGACGATCTCACCATCGCCTACCTCGGCCCCGAGGGCACTTGGACGCACCAGGCGGCGATCAAAAAATTCGGCCACTCGGTGAATTACTCCGCGCAGCCAAATTTCTCAGACGTCTTCGATCAGGTCGCCCGCCGCGTCGCAAACTACGGGGTGGTGCCGATCGAAAACTCTACGGAAGGCGCCGTGTCGCACACGCTCGATCTGTTCGTGGACTCGCCGCTGCACATTTGCGCGCAGATTTTGCTGCGGATCGAGAACGGCCTGATGGCCGCCATTCCGCGGGCGGAAATCAAGACGTTGTATTCGCATCCGCAGGTGTTCGGCCAATGCCGGAGCTGGATTTTGAGAAATTTTCCGAACGCAGACCTCGTCGAAGTTTCCTCCACCACCAAGGCCGCGCAGATCGCGCGGGATCAAGCCGACCAAGGGGCCGCCGCCCTCGGCGGTCCGCTGGCAGCGGAGATGTATGGACTGAAGCTGTTGGAGGAATCGATCCAGGACCGCGCCACGAACACCACCCGGTTTCTGGTGATCGGCGAGAAACCCTGCCCGCCGACTGGCAACGACCGGACTTCCATTTTGTTCGCCATCCATGACCGGCCCGGCTCGCTGGTGAAGGCGCTCCAGGCATTCGACCAGTTCCACATCAACATGTCGAAAATCGAATCCCGACCTTCCAAGCGCAAGGATTGGGAATATATTTTCTACGTCGATCTGGCAGGTAACTGCGACGACCGGAAAGTTTCCGAGGCCTTGGAGGAACTCGGCAACCACTGCTCGCTGGTCAAGCTGCTAGGCTCCTACCCAGACGCGGGCGAGTGATTTTTTCGGCGGGAAAATCGCTGCAATGGATGCTGGCGTAACCGAAATGGAGCTGTTTAGGATCGCGCCGCATGAACGGAACAGCGGAATTGATCATCGATGGCAAGCCCCTCACACTGCCAACAGTCGTGGGGACAGAAGGGGAAGTGGGAATCGACATCAGCACGCTCCGCAGTAAAACCGGCTGCATCACGCTGGACCCCGGCTACGGCAATACCGGTGCCTGCAAGAGCGCAATCACCTTCATCGACGGCGAAAAAGGCATTCTCCAATACCGCGGCTATGACATCGCCGAGCTGGCGAAGAAGAGCACGTTCATCGAGACCGCCTTTCTGCTAATCTACGGGGAGCTGCCCTCGGCCGCCGAGCTGGCAGGATTTTCGGCGCTGCTTTCGGAAAATCAGATGCTGCATCAGGACATGCACCATCACTTCGATGCCTTCCCGCCGAAGGCCCATCCGATGTCGATTCTCTCGGCGATGATTCACGCGTCCTCATCGTATCCCAGCGCCAAAACCCGTTATCAGTCGCTCAAGGACGCATTCCCGACCCACGCGGCCCGCCTGATTTCCCAAACCCGGACGATCGCCACCTGTTCCTACCGCAAGGCCGCCGGACTGCCGCCAAGCTACCCGAAGGCAAACTTGAAGTTCACCGAGAACTTCCTGCACATGATGTTCTCCCTGCCCGGCGAGGACTACGATTTGAATCCTGAAATCGTCCGGGCACTCGATTTGATTTTCCTACTTCACGCGGACCACGAGCAGAATTGCTCCACTTCCACCGTCCGCATGGTCGCCTCCTCCCAAGCGAATGTTTTCGCCTCGGCCTCCGCCGGCGTCTGCGCGCTCTGGGGTCCGCTTCACGGCGGCGCCAACCAGGCGGTGCTCGAAATGTTAGAGGAAATCCACAAGGATGGCGACGACGGCAGCAAGTTCCTCGATCAGGTGAAAAACAAGGTCGGCAACCGCCGCCTGATGGGCTTCGGCCACCGCGTTTACAAAAATTTCGACCCGCGCGCGGTGATCATCAAGGAGCAGTGCGACAAGGTCCTCGGCCAGCTTCACAAATCGGACCCGCTGCTCGATATCGCCAAAAAGCTCGAGCAGATCGCGCTCGATGACGACTACTTCGTTTCCCGCAGGCTCTATCCAAACGTCGATTTCTACAGCGGCATCATCATGCGCGCCATCGGCATCCCGATGAACATGTTTACCGTGCTCTTCGCCATCGGCCGGATGCCGGGCTGGGTCGCCAATTACAAGGAAGTCATGGATGATCCGGACAGCCGCATTTCACGGCCGCGCCAAATTTACACCGGGGAAACGCTGCGCAGCTACCAGCAGATCGGCGAGCGGGCATGATCCTCTAAAATAAGGGGAAGGGACGTCTCGTCCCTTCGCATGGACGGGACGTTCATGCCCCTTACAAGGCCCTCCTCGGCCGGAACCCCAGCGCGAACCTCAGCACCACCATCGGCAGGGCGGCTAACAGCAATGCCGCCGCCGCCGTTTTAAGTCCCGGATAAACGCGCGCGGCGTTGCGATCTAGCGCTGATAGAGCCTCGGCGACCACTTGGTGCTTTGGCACGTAAAAAGACTTTTTGGCAGGCATCCCCGGCGAGTCCTGCGAACGACGCGAGACGTTCCCGAACTCCGTCCGAACCGGCCCCGGGCAAACCGCCAGCACGCGGATGCGGTGCTCCTGCAGCTCGATGCGCAGCGCCTCGGAAAAGCTGCTCACGTATGCTTTCGTGGCGGCATAGACCGCAAAATCGGGAATCGGAATCACGCTGGCAAGCGAGCTCACATTGACGATCGCTCCGCCACCGCGCCGGATCATTTCGGGGATCAGCGAGTGGGTGAGATGAGTGAGCGCCTCGATGTTGACATCAAGCATCGACTGGATTTTCCCCCAGTCGGCGGAGAGGAATTCTCCGTAGTCTCCCAAGCCGGCGTTGTTGACCAGCAGATCGGGCAGAAAGCCTTTGGCGGTTAGAGCCTCCACCAGTTGGACCCGCTCGGAAGAGCGCTGCAAATCGACCGCGAACACCGCCACCGCGACATGCGGAAACTCCGTGCGCACGCGCTGGGCCAGCCGCTGGAGCAACGGCTCGCGACGCGCCACGAGAACGAGCTTGCCGACCCGTGGCGCAATTTGAAGGACGAACTCCTCGCCCAGACCGGACGAGGCGCCGGTGACCAGGGCACAAGAGAAAGAAGCGATCTCGGGCATGGCGCAGATTTACACCACGGCAATCGATTACGCCATCTGAGATTCGCCGTTAGGGCCTTGCGTGACCTGAACGATCCGCAGCGGCAGGCGAACGAGAATTTCGCCGTCGCAACCGATGTCGATGGAGTAGATGCCGGCCTCTTCGAAGCGCAGGCCTTGGAGATTCATCACGATGTTGCGGGTCAGGAACGGCACGTTCTTCGGCAGTTGCACTTCGAACTCGGGCTCGATCGGCATGTTGTTCGGGTCGAGCGACTCGCCGTCTTCGTTGATGATGTTGATCGAAAGCTTGTGCCGGCCAGCGTCCTCCGGGGTGAAGCAAAACCGCATGGCAAGGGCGCATGACGGGTGAACGACCGGCACGGCGCGGGCCGCGAGGGTGTCGAAGGTTCCGGAAATGACGAGCTTGCCATTATAGTCGGCGGCGAAGTCACAGAGAGTGGCGATTTGGATGTCCATGATGGAGGTTTGAATGGATTGAGAAGTTTCCCCGCACGGTTTTCCGTGCAGCGGGCCACTTGTCTGAAGGGATCGCAGTCACGCGTAAAGCGCAAAGAATCCCTCGGTCCCGCGCGACTTATTGGTTCGTCCCGACAGGTCCGCCGTCCCCCGAGCACCCCGCGGGGAGCGCTTCCAACTATTTTCCTCAGCGGCGGAAAATTCATTGAATTGCAAAGGAATTCGCCAGCAGAAATGATGGAAACTCACAAGATATTCACATTGGATATCTTAAATAAACTTCCGCGCCCCGTGGTCAGCGTAGGTTGGTCGGTGTTAGGGGAATTTCCCATGCGGACGAGCAACCGGAGCTGGGAATATCTTGCCATTAACCGGATTTAAATTGCGTATTAAGCTGAAAATGAAAGTATTACAAAGTCATCTGTCGGTTTGGTGATGATGGCGGCGATGGCAACTCAAGTCGATCCATTTGGAAGCTCCGCAAGGATTGGAGGGAATCGCGCCGCGCCAATCCGCTCATAGCTCTGCAAGGAAGAGCCAATTAGAGAATTCCTCTCAAGTTGTTCACAACCCTATTCGCAGGTGCCTTCGCAGACGAAATATAGAGCAGCGCAATTGCTTTTGACCACTGTTGGCGATTGCCCTAAACCAGCGCCTCTTCTCTCCAACCCCGCCAATTTTATGCCTGAGGCTCCCACCATCATCTACACGAAAACCGACGAGGCGCCTGCCCTCGCGACCTATTCATTTCTGCCAATCGTCCAGGCATTTACGAAGCACTCCGGCATCGCCGTGGAAACGCGCGACATCTCGCTGGCGGGACGCATCATCGCCAGATTTCCTGAAAATCTCACCGCCGACCAAAGGATCTCCGACGCCCTAGCCGAGCTTGGCGCTCTCGCCACCCAGCCCGAAGCGAACATTATCAAGCTTCCTAACATCAGCGCCTCGGTCCCGCAGCTCAAGGAGGCCATCGCCGAACTTCAGTCCAAGGGCTACGACATTCCCGACTTCCCCGCCGAGCCGAAAACCGACGCGGAAAAGGACGCCCGCGCCCGCTACGACAAGATCAAAGGCAGCGCCGTCAACCCGGTGCTGCGCGAGGGCAACTCCGACCGCCGCGCGCCGAAAGCGGTCAAGGAATACGCCCGCAGGAACCCGCACTCCATGGGCGCCTGGTCCGCCGATTCGAAAACGACGGTCGCCACCATGGGCGGCAACGATTTCCGCTCGAACGAACAATCCGTCACCGTGAGCGAGGCGACGGACGTGAAAATCGAGTTTGTCGCCGCCGATGGAACCGTCACGACACTCAAGGAAAAAACCGCGCTTCTTCCCGGCGAAATACTCGACGCCACCGTCCTCAGCAAGAAGGCCCTCGTCGCATTTCTCGAACAACAGATCGCCAAGGCCAAGCAGGACGGCGTCCTTCTTTCCCTCCACCTCAAGGCCACCATGATGAAGGTCTCCGACCCCATCATCTTCGGCCAAGCGGTCGAGGTTTTCTTCAAGGACCTGCTCGCCAAACACGCCGCCACCTTTGCCGAACTCGGCGTCGATCTGAAGAACGGCTTCGGCGATCTGGTTAGCAAAATCGAGAGTCTCCCGGCCGATGAAAAGTCCGCAATCGAAGCGGATATCGAGGCCGCCTACGCCAACGGACCCGCGCTCGCCATGGTCAATTCCGACAAAGGCATCACCAACCTCCATGTCCCCAGCGATGTCATCGTGGATGCATCGATGCCCGCCATGATCCGCTCCTCCGGACAAATGTGGGATGCGCAGGGCAAGCTCCAGGACACCCTCGCCGTCATCCCCGACAGCAGCTATGCCGGAGTCTATCAGGCGACCATCGACTTCTGCAAAAAGCACGGAGCCTTCGATCCAAAAACCATGGGCACCGTCCCCAATGTCGGCCTCATGGCGCAGGCTGCGGAGGAATACGGATCGCACGACAAGACATTTGAAATCTCCGGCACGGGCACCGTCCGCATCGTGGATGCCAGCGGCAAGGTAATGATAGAACACGCGGTCGAAGCGGGAGATATCTGGCGCGCCTGCCAGGTGAAGGACGCGCCCATCCAAGATTGGGTCAAACTTGCGGTGTCCCGCGCGCGGGCCACTTTGGTGCCCGCGATCTTCTGGCTGGATGAAAGCCGAGCGCACGACGCGCGGATCATTGCCAAAGTCAGGAGCTATCTTGCCGACCACGACACGACCGGGCTCGACATTCAAATCCTCGCTCCCGCCGCAGCCACCCTCTTCACCTTGGAGCGCCTCAAAGAGGGTAAGGACACCATTTCCGTCACCGGCAACGTCCTGCGCGACTATCTAACCGACCTCTTCCCGATCCTTGAGCTCGGCACCAGCGCCAAGATGCTTTCCATCGTCCCGCTGATGAATGGCGGCGGACTTTTCGAAACCGGCGCCGGCGGTTCCGCTCCGAAGCATGTGGAGCAGTTCACCCAGGAAAACTATCTGCGCTGGGATTCCCTCGGCGAATTCCTCGCGCTCGCCGTTTCGCTGGAACACGTTAGCGAAACCTTCGGCATCGGAAAATCCCAAGTCCTTGCCGACACCCTCGACGAGGCCACCGGGAAATTCCTGATCGAAGACAAATCCCCAGCCCGCAAAGTCCCCGGCATCGACAATCGCGGCAGCCATTTCTACCTCGCGCTTTACTGGGCCCAAGCCCTCGCCGCGCAGGACAACGACTCCGACCTCAAAGCCGTCTTCACCCCCGTCGCCGCAGAACTCGAGGCGAACGAAGATAGAATTGTCGAAGAGTTGTTAGCCGTTCAGGGCAAACCCGTGGACATCGGCGGATACTACCTCCCGGACGACTCCAAAGCCAGCGCCGCGCTGCGTCCGAGCACCACGTTCAACGCCATTCTAGCAGCCATCTGAAACTCGCGCTGACCCGCGACTTCAGCACTCCATTGCGGTGACGCATTTCTCATCACCCGCCCCAAGGATTCAAAACCGCCACATCCTCCGGGAAATCCCCGGAGTTGCGGGTGACGAGGGTGAGTCCGTGCTGGAGGGCGGTGGCGGCGAGCAGACTATCCATTATAGGAAGCTTCCGTCCGGCGAGTTGGTGTTTGGCATAGAAGCGCCCCCAGGTGCTCATCGTGCTGGCGTCCATGGCGAGGAGCCGGTTGGTGGCCCAGCGTTCGATACGCTGATACCATTGCTCGATTTCGTGACGGCGGTTTCCTTGATCCATCAGGTGAATGCCTTTGAGCATTTCACCCAAGGACAAGACGCTGACGTGGAGTTCCGCATCGTGATCGCCGAGCCACTGGATGACTGCGGGATCCGGTCGGGCCTTCGACGACTCGCAAAGGACGTTGGTATCTAGCAGGTAGGCCATGGCCGTTTATTGGAAATCGAGATCGCGCGCCGGGGTGGGATCCCGCTCGATCCGCCAATCCTTCACCGGGCAGTCCTGAAGAATGTCCACGAGTTTCTCGGAAGGCTGAAGCCGGGCATAGGCCTCGGCCGATAGAACGACCGCTACCGGTTTGCCATGCCGGGTGATGGTCTGCGCCCCATGCCGCAGTGCCGTGTCCACCAACTCGCTGAGCTTATTTTTCGCGTCTTGAAGCGGCCAAGTTGCGTTCATGGTTGAATGGTAGCCCGCAAATCTAGCCTGACTAGCCGGAATTTTATCCCGCCATGGGTTGCGGTCTCATGCCCGATCAATTCCCTCCCGCGATTCCTTCCGTGTCATCGTTTCATCACTCCCCGCCCGCGCGGGCGCGGCGCGGCGATCGCGGCTAACAGCAGACCCGCAGTGAAGCCGCCGACGTGCGCGCCGTAAGCGATGCCCATGTCCTGCCGGTTCATGATCGCGAGATAATCGAAGCTGACCCCGATCACCGCCAGCAGCGCGAGGTGGGATGGAGGGATCGGGCGGGCAATGGGCCAGACATGGGGATCGGGAAGTGTCCACCGCGCGGCCAGTCCCAGGTAGGCGCCCTCCAGACCCATCACCGCACCGGACGCCCCTAACATCGGAGCGAGATCATCGCGGTTCATCACCACGTGGGAGATCGACGCGCCGATTGCGGTGACTCCGAAGATGAGCATCATCCAGCGCCATCCCAGCAGCTCCACGATGAGCGCGCCGAAGATCCAAAAATACAGCATGTTGAAGGTGACGTGTCCCATGTCGCCGTGAAGGAACGCGCAACTCAGCAAGGTGGCGAATTCCCGCCAATCCGCCGCGGATACCTGCCCGGCGAGTAGGTGGTTCCAGCTTTCGATGATCCTGACGGGGACCGCTATCAGCCCTTGATACCAGGCCGGACCAAAAGCGGCTTGCGCGAAAAAAATCAGGAACATCAAGCCGATCAAACACAGAAGCGGACCCTGCATGGGGAAGAGGCGCTTCGCGCGGTGCAAGTGTGGAATCACGCTCGAATCAAGCAGCCTCCCTCCGCGATTGGAATCTCATTCTCCACTCCCCTCACCACGGCGGCAGGCCTAACATCTCCGGCAGGGCTTCGCGCGTCCGCCATGTTAGAATCTCCGGATCGCCCGAGGTGATGAGCACGGTGTGCTCGAAGTGGGCCGAAGGTTTCTTGTCCTCGGTGATGACGGTCCAGCCATCGTCGAGAATCCTAACCGACGGAACGCCGGCGTTGACCATCGGCTCGATGGCCAGGGTCATGCCGGGTTCGAGAGTGGGGGATTTACCCTGCGGGCGATAGTTGGGAACCTGCGGCTCCTCATGCAAGCGACGGCCGACGCCATGACCGACGAACTCCCGAACGATCGTGAATCCGCGCAGTTTCACGAACTCTTCGACCGAGCCGCAAAGATCGGACAGCTTGCGGCCGGCACGAGCGTGTTTGATTGCCTCGAACAACGACTGCTCGGTCACCGCGAGCAGTTGCTTTGTTTCAAACGGAATGTCTCCCGCTGCGACGGTAGTTGCGTTGTCGCCGATGAAGCCGCTCTTCATGATGCCGACATCGATCTTCACGATGTCGCCGGGCCTGATCTTGCGCGGACCACCGATGCCGTGGACGACTTCCTCGTTCACAGAAATGCAGATGTGGCCGGGAAAGCCGCGGTAGCCGAGAAACGCGCTCTTGCAATCGGACTCGCGCATCAACTCCGCAGCCAGCCGGTCGATTTCTCCAGTGGTTTTTCCGGGAACCACCTCCTTGGCAAGCGCCTGCAAAATCGCCGAAGCAATTGAGCCGGCCTTGCGCATGAAATCGATCTCACGCGGCGATTTGATAGGAATGCGGGTGCGGCGTGACACGATTTTGAGGCAGAGCTGGAGAAATGAATTTTTCAAGCGGGGAAGAGCCGGAGCAGCCGGGAAGCCACTTCATCTTGAGGAGCCGTCGCATCGCAAGGCGAAAGAAGTTTCTTCTTCAGGTAGTGGGCGATTACCGGCGCGGTCAAGCTTACGAACTCCGCATGGCGGTTGCGGAAATTCTCCTCGCTATCGTCGGCCCGGCGGCCCGCTGGGCTACCGCAATCCGGGCATTTGCCTTCGGCTGTTAGCTGCGGCCGTTGCCCTGACCAGCGGCACTCCGGGCATTCCATCCGGTCGCGAATGCGGGAGAGAAGTTCAATGAAAGGAACTTCTAACGAAATTGCTCCGTCGATTTTCAACCCCCGCGAGGCGAGCCAATCGTCGAGAAAGAGAGCTTGAGGCAGGCTGCGAGGAAAACCATCGAGCACCCAGCCACCTGACTGCCCGACCAGCCAATCCGCGAGGATGGGGTTCATCAGATCGTCCGGCAAATATTCGCCTCGGGCGAGGATGGGCTCGGCCTGTTTCCCCAAGGAGGTTTGTGATTCCACCTGTCCCCGGAGCAGTGCTCCGGTGCTAAAGTAGCCAAGTCCGAGAGTGTCCGCTAACCGCCGTCCCTGCGTGCCCTTGCCGGAAGCCGGCGGCCCTAGCAGAACAAGGCGCAGCGGTTTCGCGGCGGGAGCGATCAATTGAAGCTGTTGTAGGTATAAGCCGTGATGCCGATCACAATAAGGATTGCGATCACTGTCCACAGATAGACGATAGCGGTCTTGGGAGCCGCGCCGCTGTTCTGGTTGAGGCGGTCATAGCGGCCCTTGAGTTTGCCTTTGCGGAGGAAGCCGTCGTAATGCTTCTGGAGAAGTTGGGTCTCGACCTGCCGCATTACGTCGAGCACCACGCCGACCATGATCAATAGCGAAGTACCGCCGAAGAATTGGAGGACCAGCGAGCTGGGAGGAAGCCCCACGGCCTTCCCCGTTAGAACGGGGAGGATGAAAAGTCCGACCATGAAAAACGCACCGGCGAAGGTGAGCCGGGTCATCGTGAAATCGAGGAAGTCTGCGGTTGGCTTGCCCGGGCGAACGCCGGGAATATAGCCGCCGTTGCGCTTGAGGTCTTCCGCGATCTGGGAGGGCTGGAACATCATGGCCACCCAGAAGTAGGAGAACAGGAAGATGCCGATGCCGCCGAGGATATAGTACCAAGTGCCACCGCCAACAAGCTCGCCGTAGAGCTTCGTTGCCCATGGCTGTCCGGCGAAGAACCATTGGAGCATCATCGGTGGAAGCGATAGAACCGCGGTCGCGAAGATGATCGGCATGACGCCCGCATAGTTGACCTTGAGCGGGAGATACTGGGTCTGCCCGCCGAACTGCTTGCGACCGACGACGCGCTTGGCGTACTGCACCGCGATCCGGCGCTGGGCCTGGGTGATCGCGATGGTCGCAGCGATGACTGCTAACAAAAGAGCGATCATCACCACCATCATGATGGAGTTGAACGGACTCACGCCTTTGCCTGTGACAAAGAAATTCCACGCTTGGATCAACGCTCCAGGCAATGCCGAGATGATGTTAACGGTGATGATGATGGAGGTGCCGTTACCGATTCCTTTCTCCGTGATCTGATCGCCGATCCACATCAGCAGCACGGTGCCGGCGACGATGGTGAGAACGGTGAGCGTCATCCATGTGACCGACGGATCCGGGACAAGATTGCCGAACCGCTCGATGCCCTGCATGTAGGGAATGTTGCCAGGATTCGTCAGCGATTTCGCGACGAAGAAGCCTTGGACGAGCGCGATGAGGATCGTGATGTAGCGGGTGTATTGAGTGATTTTCTGGCGACCTCCATCCTCACGGGCGAGCCGGGAAAGCTTAGGAACGACCGCTGTCATCAACTGCACCATGATCGATGCCGAAATGTAAGGCATGATTCCCAATGCGAAGATTCCGGCCTGCTGAAGACCTCCCCCGGAGAATACGGTTAGAAGAGCTGTAATGCCACCGCCCGTGGTCGGGTCCTGGTTTTTCAGACTGTCTAACCAAGCCTTGATGACCGTGGCATCGACACCGGGAATGGTGATGTGCACCCCGAGGCGGATGATGACGATGAGGGCGAGGGTGAACAGAATCCGGTCCCGCAGTTCGGGGATTCTCCAAGTGTTGGCAAACGCTGAAATCATGGCTGAAGGGTAGGGGAATGACGCGAAGTGTTATAAAGACGATGAGGAAGCGCGGGATGCGCTTCCTCATCGGAAATCAGAGATCAATCGAGGCGATCAAGCGGTAGGCTCGGTGGTTGCCTCGGCGGCGGTTGGCTCACTAACGGAACCACCCGCTTTTTCGATCTTTTCACGAGCGGAAGCACTGGCATTGTTCACCACGAGGTGGAACGCCTTGGTGACTTCGCCGATGCCAAGAACCTTGATCTTGTCGTAGGTGCCATTGACGAGACCCTGCCCCTTGAGGGCGGCTTCGTCGATGGTGGCACCGTCGTCGAACAGATCGTCGAGTTCACCTACGTTGAAGACGCAGAACTTGTAGCGGAAGTCGTAGTTGTTGAAACCACGCTTTGGCAGACGACGGTGAAGGGGCATCTGGCCGCCTTCGAAACCGACACGGGTGCCGGAACCGGAGCGGGCTTTTTGTCCCTTGTTGCCCTTGCCGGCGGTTTTGCCACGGCCGGAGCTTTCGCCGCAACCGAGACGCTTGTTCCGGTGCTTGGATCCCGGGTTCGGGCTGAATGAGTGGAGTTCCATTGTTTTGAAGAGTTATTTGGATTGGAGATCGGTCGGATCAGTCGGATCCGACCGATGATTCTCAGATCGCCGCTTCACGCTTTTTCTTGCCGCGTGCGCCCAGGACCTGATCGCGGGTGCGGAGTTGGGTGAGGGCCTTGAGGGTGGCTTTGACCACGTTGGCGTGGTTGGAGGAACCCATCGACTTGGCGAGGATGTCGCGGATGCCGACTGCTTCGCAAACGGCGCGCACACCGCCACCGGCGATGATGCCCGTTCCCGGAGATGCGGGCTTCAGGAGGACCTTGCCGCCACCGAATTCGGCGTAGATTTCGTGAGGGATGGTGCCGTCCACAATGCTCATGGCAACGAGGACCTTGCGGGCGCCTTCGCTGGCTTTCTTGATGGCGTCGGCCACTTCGTTTGCCTTGCCGTAGCCAAGTCCGACCTTGCCGGCCTTGTTGCCGGTGACGA
This sequence comes from Akkermansiaceae bacterium, assembly GCA_031389115.1. Taxonomy (GTDB): domain Bacteria; phylum Verrucomicrobiota; class Verrucomicrobiia; order Verrucomicrobiales; family Akkermansiaceae; genus Luteolibacter. The sequence continues at coordinate 36,033 of JANMSI010000052.1, read as the reverse complement.
CGAGTGCGGAGAAGCTGAAGCGACGTCCACCTTTGACGACCTTGGCGCAGCGGTTGATGAAGACGACCTTTTCGGAGAGCTCGTTGCCATCGGCATCGGTAGGAGCGGCACGCTCTTCACGACGTGGACCGCCGCGACCGCGACCGCCTTGGCCGCCACCACCGCCACCTTGATAGCCGCCGCCACCACCACCGCCGCCACCTTGGTAGCCGCCGCCTTGACCGCCGCGGTTACCTTGATAGCCGCCTTGGGATGGTGCGGAGCCTGCGATCGGGCCGAGAACCGGCTTGGGTTCCGTCGGCGCGGCAGGAGTTTGATTTTCTGGAATTGTTACCATGATATGTGTCAGGTCAGAGCGTTAGAATTGGAGTCCGGCTTCACGCGCCGCATCGGCGAGGGCTTTGACTTTACCATGATAGAGGTGACCGCCGCGGTCGAAGACGACGGCGCTGATGTTGGAACCCTTGGCGCGCTCGGCGAGGAGCTGGCCGACTTTCTGCGAGCTGTCGACGTTCGAAGAAGCCTTTTCGAAAGATTTGTCGAGCGTGGAGGCGGAGACCAAAGTCTTGCCGGCCGCGTCGTCGATGATTTGGGCGTAGATGTGTTGATTGGAATAGTGAACGGCCAGACGGGGACGTTCGGCAGTGCCGGAAACCTTCCGGCGGATGCGGTTGTGGATCTTGCGACGGATCGACTTGCGATTGATGGTGCTCATGGTGCCGTGATTGATTATTTGCCGACGCTCTTGCCTTCTTTGCGGCGAACTTTCTCACCGACGTAGCGAACGCCCTTGCCCTTGTATGGCTCGGGTGGATAGAAGCCGCGAACTTCGGCAGCGAACTGACCGACGAGCTGCTTGTCGATGCCTTCAACCTTGATCTTGGTGTTTTCAACGACAGTGACGTTGAGACCGGACGGGATGGGGTGAAGGAGCGGATGCGAACGACCGAGGGAGAGGTCAAGGTCAGAGCCCTTGACCGCCGCACGTAGACCGACGCCGATGATTTCAAGATCCTTCACGAAACCGGTGGAGACGCCGACGATCATGTTTTGAACGAGGCTGCGGGCGGTGCCGTGGAGGGCTTTGTGTTGACGAAGCTCGGTGGCGCGGGAGACGACAACGGTGCCGTCTTCGCTGGTGAGCGAGATGCCTTCGGGAAGCGGGAAGTCGAGTTTGCCCTTGGGGCCTTCGACGATCACCGTGCGGCCGTCAAGTTTGACGGCGACCTTCGCGGGGACAGAGATTGGTTTGAGTCCGACTCGTGACATGGTGTTAGTTTCCTTTTACGAGTTAGGGTTTACCAGACGTTGGCGAGAAGCTCGCCGCCGAGGTTTTGCTTTTTGGCGGAGCCGCCGGACATTACACCCTTCGAAGTGGAGAGGATGGAAATGCCGAGGCCGGACATGACGCGTGGAACTTCGCCAGCGCCGATGTAGTGGCGCCGGCCGGGAGTGGAGACGCGCTTGAGGTCGGTGAGGACCGAGCGGCCGTCGATGAACTTCGGCTTGGCCTTGAGCGTGGTGCGCTCGCCAGTGACGACTTCATAGTTCCAGAGGTAGCCTTCTTCCTGGAGGATGCGGGCGATGTCCGCCTTGATCTTGGAATAAGGTGCGGTGAATTCCTCATTGCCGGCGCGGGCGGCGTTTTTGAAACGCGTGAGGAAGTCGGAGATTGGATCGGTGAGAACTGCCATAACAGGTGCTTTCTTTAAATGGGGTGCGGTGTGTTAGTTGGCAGCGACGGCTTCGGCTTCAACTTCGTTGGCCTTCTTCATGTCGCGGAACGGCATACCAAGCTCCATGAGCAGGGCGCGTCCTTCGGCATCGGTCGGCGCGGAGGTGACGAAAATCAGGTCGAAGCCGATGGTGCGCTTGACTTGGTCGATTTCGACTTCCGGGAAAATGGATTGGTCGCTGATGCCACAGGCGTAGTTGCCGCGGCCGTCGAACGACTTCGAGGAAAGTCCGCGGAAGTCGCGGATGTTAGGCGCGGTGACGTTGACGAAGCGATGCATGAATTCCCACATGCGGGCGCCACGGAGCGTGACGCGGGCGCCGAGGGCTTCACCTTCACGGAGCTTGAAGTTGGCGACAGCCTTCTTCGAGAATGTGATGGACGGGCGTTGGCCGGTGATCTTCTGGATCTCGTTGACGGCGTCGTCGACGGCGACCTTGCGATCCGGGGCTTTGCCCATGCAGGAGGTGACCACGATCTTTTCGAGACGTGGAACTTGATGGCCATTGGTATATCCGAGCGCCTTCTTGAGGGCCGGGACAACCTTGTCCTTGTAGTGTTGTTGTAGTGCTGGAGTGCTCATTTTTTTGCGGGTCAGCGCTGATTGCTCAGGCGCTTAAGCGCGGGCGGAAGCTTTCGCTTCAGCCCACTTTTTTGACATTGGAGATATGGACGGGGCCGTCGATAGTCTTGAGACCACCGTTAGGTTCGGCTTCAGTGGCTTTGACGGCCTTGATGATCGGGCGGCCACCTTCGACGGTGACCTTGCCTTTGGTGGCATTCACCAGGAGCACGGTGCCGCGCTTGCCTTTGTGATTGCCTGCGATGATTTCGACTTGGTCGCCTTTTTTGACGTGGGTCTTGATGCGGCTCATGGGAATGAAATGGTGAATGTTAGTTCTTAGAGAACTTCGGGTGCGAGGGAAACGATCTTCATGAACGAACGCTCACGAAGTTCACGAGCCACGGGTCCGAAGATCCGGGTGCCGCGCGGGTTGTTGTCCTTGTCGATGATCACCACGGCGTTGGAGTCGAAGCGGAGGATCGACCCGTCCGCACGGCGGATCGGATAGGCGGTGCGAACGACGACGGCCTTGACGACGCTGCCCTTTTTGACGGCGGCGGTCGGGATGGAATCGCGAATGTGGCAGGTGATCACGTCACCGATGCAAGCGGTGCGGCTGCGCTTGCCGAGCACACCGATCATTTTTGCGCTGCGCGCACCGGTATTATCGGCGACGACGAGCATGGTTTCCATCTGGATCATGACTTGGAAGAAGTTGAGAGTTGGGAGTTGAGAGTTGAGAGTTGAGAGAAAGACACGGGCGGAATGAATTCCGCGGTCCGTTAGTGCGAAATGACCTCGGCGAGCGTCCAGCACTTCAGTTTCGAAAGCGGACGGGTCTCGACGATGCGGACGCGGTCGCCAATCTGGCCTTGGTTGGTCTCGTCGTGCACGTAGTACTTCTTCGAGCGCTTGACGATCTTGTTGAATTTCGGATGGGGAACGCGGGCCACGTGTTCGACGACGAGGGTCTTGTCCATTTTATTGGAGATGACCACGCCAACGCGGGTTTTGCGGAGATGGACTTGGGCGTCCGAAGGTTGGACTGATGCGTCCGAAGGAGTCTCGCTCATGGTAATTGTAGGTAGGATCTTGGATTAGGCGAGCGACTTGGCGGTGACGGCCGTAAGCACGCGAGCGGTTTCACGACGCACCGTTTTGATGCGAGCGGGATTTTCCAAAGAGCCGGTGGCGCGTTGGAGACGGAGGTTGAGAGCTTCCTGCTTGAGTTCCTTGAGACGGACTTGCAGTTCGTCGGCGGAGAGTTCGCTGGTTGCTTTGACTTTGGACGACTTGGCTTTCGTCGCTTTGGCTTTAGTGGCGGCCATAATTCAGTGAGATATAGATTGGATTTGATCGGACGGATCAAGCGTGCGCATTGCGGGCGACGAGGCGGGTGCGGATGCCGAGCTTGTAGGAAGCGAGACGCATGGCCTCTTTCGCCGCGGACTCAGGAACACCACCGATTTCGAACAGCATGTTGCCCGGACGGATGACTGCCACCCAACCTTCGACAGCGCCTTTACCTTTACCCATCCGAGTTTCCGGAGGACGCGAGGTGATCGACTTGTGTGGGAAAATCCGGATCCAGACTTTTCCTTTCCGCTTCAGGGAGCGGTTGATCGCGATCCGGCAAGCTTCGATCTGTCGGTTGGTCATCCATCCGCGGTCGAGGGTTTGCAGACCGAAGTCACCGAAGGCGACGGTGGTTCCGCGCTGGGCATTGCCAGCTCGGCTTCCGCGGTGGCTCTTGCGGAACTTGGTTCGTTTGGGCATCAAAGGCATAACTCGGTCTTTCCGGGAAAGGTGTTAATTTGAGAATTGAGAGATATAGAAATCAGTTGCGATTGTTCGGGCGACGGTCGCCTCCACGATCTCCGCCGCCGCCACCACGGCGGTCGCCGCCACGGTCGCCACGGTCGTTGCGACCTTGGGGTTGCTTGCCGGTGCCGTCGTCTTCCTTCTTGTTGACCCAGCACTTGATGCCGATGATGCCATACAAGGTGCGGGCTTCGGCGAAGCCGTAATCGAGAGGAACGCGGAGAGTTTGCAATGGCACTTTGCCTTCGCGATAGCCTTCGGCACGGGCGATGTCCGCACCACCGAGGCGGCCGGCGCAACGGAGACGAATGCCTTCGGCACCGAATTCCATGGCGGTTTGCAGCGCACGCTTCATGGCGCGGCGGAAGGAAATCCGGCGCTCAAGTTGCACGGCGATTTGCTCGGCGACCAATTGGGCATCGAGTTCCGGCTTGCGGATTTCGATGATGTCGATCTTGACCTGGGCACCTTTGCAAAGGCTGGTAATGTCCTTGGTCATCACTTCGATTTCCTTGCCTTGGCGACCAATGATCAGACCAGGGCGGGAAGTGTGAAGGGTGACGCGAACGCTGTTCCAGGCACGCTCGATGACCACACGAGCGAGGCCGGCGTTGATCAGTTTGTTCTTCAGATAGCCGCGGATCGCGAGATCTTCGTGCAGCTTGTTAGTATAGTCTTTGCCGCTGGCATACCACTTCGAGCGCCAGTCTTTGTTGACGGCGAGACGGAATGCGATCGGATTTACTTTTTGGCCCATGGTCGGTGAGGGATGAGATTAAATGAGAGTTTTTCAGGCTTCTTCGGTAGCGGCGACTGGTTCGGCCGGAACGTTCTTGATTTGCTTCGGAGTCGGCTTGGCGGCGGCCTTGCGGGCGACCTTCTTTTTCTTCTCGGGGGCGGAGCCGACGAGAGTGATCGAGATGTGGCTGGTGCGCTTGAGGATCGGGCCGGCGGAGCCTTTGGCCCGTGGCTTGAAGCGGCGGAGCGTCGGGCCGGCACCGATGACGGCTTCCTTGATGACGAGCGTCGCAGCGTCGAGTGAAAAATTGTTCTCCGCGTCCGCGATGGCGGTTTTGAGCGTCTTGCCAATGAGCTGTGCGGCTTTCTTGGGAGTGAAGGTCAAAATGTCGAGGGCGCTGGAGACAGCGAGGCCTTGAATTTCACGGGCGACGTCACGCGCCTTCTTGGGCGAGAGTCGGACAAATTTAGTGGTGCTTTTGACTTCCATGGTCGGCGGACGTGAGTGGTTACTGCGCGGATGCTTGTGTTTCGAGAACGGCGAGATCGCCGGGGCGTGGAGATTCGGCGACGTTGTCGAGGTGTTCGACAAAGGCACCGCTGACGCCCTTGCGGACGTCTGCTAGAATGGCTTTTCCGTAGGGCTGCTGCCCGCGGGTGAGGCGGAAGGTCATGCCGATTTTCGCTCCCTGGCTCTCGCCGAGATTGAAGACCAACATGCCGCTTTCTTGATCGATGCTCTCGATCCGGGCTTGCTGTAGCGAGCCGGTGCGAACATTGGGGCGGGGCTTCTGGCGCAGTCCGAGGACAGCGTCAAGCTCTCTTAGAGAAGTTTCGACACGAAGTCTTGCATCCGGATCGGACACCACCGCTTGGCGGAGGTAGTCCATGACGGCGGAGGCGAGCTTGGTGACGGAGCCTTCAAGTTGGGTGGTGCGCTCGCTTGCGATTTGCAAATCCGCGGCGGCCTGGACGAGACGATCGTCGCCCCCGTCGAGCAGGTTTTTGCCGAGGGCTTCGAGACGCTCGCGGACCTGAGCGAGTTGCTCGGACGCTTGCTTCTCGCCGTTGTTCGCCTCGACGAGGCTGCGCGTGAGGGTTTTGTTCTGCTCCTGGAGAGTCGAGATGATCTCCTGGTATTCCTCGGCGGTCGGCGCTTGGGCCACGCACATCCCGGCACTGACCAACAACCCGAGGGCGGCGGCAAGTGCTTTGATATGGATGGTGGAACGCATGGACGTGGAGGAAATGAGCGGAACAGATTATTTCTTGCCGATACCGCCGTGTGTCTTGAACAGACGGGTCGGGGAAAATTCGCCGAGTTTGTGGCCAACCATGTTTTCGGTCACGTAAACGGGAACGAAGGTCTTGCCGTTGTGGACGGCGAAGTTATGGCTGACGAAATCCGGGGTGATCATCGACTTGCGGCTCCATGTCTTGATGGGCTTGCGGTCGGATCCGGCTTCGGCGACGGCGTCGATCTTCGCGAGAAGCTTTTGATCGACGTATGGGCCTTTTTTAAGTGAGCGTGGCATGAGAGGAGTGAGGTAAAGATTGAGTTAGATTACTTCTTCTTCGCTTTGTGGCGGGACTCGACAATGAAGACACTGGTGGTCTTGCGCTTGTTGCGGGTCTTCTGGCCCTTCGCGTGGCCCCATGGGCTAAGAAGGTGCTGGCGACCACCACCGGATTTCGACTTGCCTTCACCACCACCGTTCGGGTGGTCAACGGGGTTCATCGTCATACCGCGGACCGTCGGGCGAACGCCCTGCCAGCGGGTGCGGCCGGCCTTGCCAGAGGTTTCATTCATGTGGTCGCGATTTCCGACCTGGCCGATCGTGCAGAAGCAGCGGTCGTTAAAGCGGCGGATTTCACCGGAAGGCATTTTCACCAGTGCCCAGCCGCCATCGCGGTTAGACAGGACGGCGAGTTGGCCGGCGGCGCGGGCGACTTTGCCGCCGTTGCCCGGGATGAGCTCGATGTTGTGAATCGGTGTGCCGAGTGGCACGGCGCTGAGAGGCATCGCGTTGCCCGTTTTAGGGGCGACGGCTGCACCAGAGACGACGGTCGTTCCGACTTCCAGGCCGAGTGGGGCGAGGATGTAGGACTTCTGGCCGTCCTCATACTGGATGAGGGCGATGCGGCAGGTGCGGTTCGGATCGTATTCGATGCCGACGACGGTTGCGGGTGCATCGTGCTTGCCGCGCTTGAAGTCGATGAGACGATAGTGGCGCTTGTGTCCACCGCCGATGTGACGGGTGGTGATGCGGCCGGTGTTGTTGCGGCCACCGCTGCGCTTGAGAGGCGTGAGAAGACTCTTCTCAGGCTTGCTCTTGGTAATCTCGTCGAACGACGGCAGATTCTTATAGCGAGCGGACGGGGTGATTGGCTTGAAAGTTTTCAGTGGCATGACAATCGGAACTTTGAGTGTTGCGTGGGGAAAGCGGGTGAATCGATTAGACGAGGTCTAACGTTTCGCCTTCCTTCAGACGGACGATGGCTTTTTTCCAATGGTTGGTGCGTCCGGCATCGGCCCGACGCTGGCGCTTGAGTTTGCCGTCGTAGTTGGCAGTGCGGACTGCCAGAACGGTTTTTCCGAAGAGTTGTTCAACAGCTTGTTTGATCTCAAGCTTGTTGGCCTTGCGGTCCACTTCGAGGGTGACCTCGTTGTTGTTCTCCTGAAGCATGGTCGCTTTCTCGGAGAGGCGGACGTTTTTAATGACCTGGTAAATGTCTTTCATGATCTCGGTGTTAGGTCCGGGGTTCAGGCGGTGCGTGCCGCAAGAGTTTGCACGGCGTCACCCACGAGGATGACAGTGTTTGCAAGGAGGAGTTGTTCGACGTTGAGGTCGGTTGGTGTCACCAGTTGGGCCCAAGCGACGTTGCGGCCGGCGAGGTAGGTGGAATCGTCGAAGCCGTTGGAGACGACGAGGATTTTGCCGGGCTTCGAAAGCTTGTCCAAAGCGGAGATGAAGGACTTGGTCTTGCCATCGCTAACAGCGAAGGTATCGACGGTCACGATCTTCTCGGCGCGAACCAGATCACCGAGCGTGCGGCGCAAGGCGAGCTTGCGGACGGTCTTGGTCACCTTCTTCGAGTAGTCACGCGGGCGTGGTCCAAAGACAACACCACCACCGACGAAGATCGGGGCCCGCTTGTCGCCGTGACGGGCGCCACCGGTACCTTTTTGCTTGTAGATCTTGCGGTTGTTACCGGAGACCTCGCCCCGGGTCTTGGTGCAAGCGGAGCCGGTGCGGCGGTTGGCGCGATAGGCGACCACGAGATCGTGGACGGCTTGGCGACCTTTCTCGGCACCTACCAACACGAGGTTGGCGGCTTGAGCGTCTTCTGCGGTGAAAGTCTTAACGGACATGACTGTGAATCGTGAGAGGTTTCAAAAATGCCACCGAATCAGGCGGACTTCTTCTTGGCGGGGCGGACGGTGACGTAGTTGCCGTTAGAACCGGGAACCGCACCAGAGACGAGGATGACGCCGTCTTCCGGACGGACGGCAACGATCTTGAGATTTTGCACGGTGGTGCGGGTGGTGCCCATGTGACCGGGCATCTTTTGGTTCTTCCAAACGCGACCCGGAGTCGAGCGGCAACCGATGGCTCCCGTTCTGCGATGCATCATGGAACCGTGGGTTTGCTTGAGGCCCCCGAAGTTGTAGCGCTTGTAAACCCCTTGGAAACCGCGGCCCTTGGAATCGCCGAACACGTCAACCCACTGGCCGACCGTGAAGGTTTCGAGACCGGGATGAACTGTTGGAAGCTCAACGCCGTTCTCGACGAGGAATTCCTGGATGAAACGCTTTGGAGCGCAACCGGCCTTCTTGGCGATGCCGAGAGCAGGCTTGGTGGCGCGTTGTTCCTTTTGATCGCCGTAGCCGACTTGGACCGCGGTGTAACCGTCGGTTTCAGGAGTCTTCGATTGGAGAATCGTGTTACCGGAAACGTCGATAACAGTTACAGGGATCATGATGCCGGCCTGTTGGTCGAACAGGCGGGTCATACCGATTTTTTTGCCGAGGAGGCCGAGTGACATGGCGATGGAAAAGTTGAGAGTTGGAAGCTGAGAGTTGAGAGTCGGAAGTATAGAAACTCAGATACGGATGGTGATATCGACACCGGCTGGAAGGTTGAGCTTCTTGAGCTCATCCACGGTGCGGGCGGTAGGATCGACGATGTCGAGCAAACGTTTGTGGGTACGGATTTCGAATTGTTCCATCGACTTCTTGTTCACGTGAACCGAGCGGTTGACCGTGAACTTTTCGATACGGGTCGGAAGCGGGATCGGGCCGGCAACACGGGCTCCCGTGCGCTTTGCAGTCTCCACGATTTCTTGGGCGGAGCGGTCGATGGCGCGATGGTCGAAGGCGCGCAGGCGGATGCGGATTTTCTGATTTTCCATGGTGGAGAAGTTGTTTGACGGTTTACGTGATGGGCTACAGGGCGAGTAATCAGTAGCAGTTAGCCGAGGCGGTCGCTGACGATTTCTTCGACGATATTGGTTGGGACCTGCTCGAAATGCGATGGTGTCATCGCATAGGAAGCACGTCCCGAGGAAAGGGTGCGAACGGCCGTCGAATAGCCGAACATTTCTTTAAGCGGAACATTGGCATGCACGATGGAGAGCTTGCCTTTCATTTCCGTGTTCTGGATTTGCCCGCGACGGCGGCTGAGGTCGCCCATGACATCACCTTGGTAATCGTCAGGGGTGGAGACTTCGACCGCCATGATGGGCTCGAGTAAAATGGACTTTGCTTTCTTGAAGCCGTCCTTCATGGCGAAAATGGCCGCCATGGTGAAAGCGTTTTCGTTGGAATCAACGTCGTGGTAGGAACCATCGAGGATTTCAACATGCACATCGATCACGGGATAACCGGCGATGATGCCATTGGTCATCGACTCGTTGATGCCTTTATAGACCGCGTTGATATATTCTTTAGGAATCGTGCCACCGATGACTTTGTTTTCGATGGTGAGTCCCTTACCTTTTTCGTTAGGCTTGATGGCGATGATCACGTGACCATATTGGCCGCGGCCGCCGGATTGTTTGATCAGCTTGCCTTCGCCACCCGCAGCTTGGGTGATGGTTTCGCGATAGGCGATTTGGGGAGCACCGGTGTTGGCCTCGACTTTGAACTCGCGGCGGATGCGATCGATGATGATCTCTAGGTGAAGCTCACCCATTCCAGAAATGATGGTCTGGCCGGTTTCCTCGTCGGTCTTGACCATGAAGGTCGGGTCCTCTTCGGATAGACGACCGAGTGCCATGCCAAGCTTTTCCTGGTCGGCCTTGGTTTTCGGCTCAACAGCCATCGAAATGACAGGTTCCGGGAAGGTCGGGGGTTCGAGAACCACGTCGTGGTTTTCGGCGGCGAGGGTGTCGCCGGTGGTGACATTCTTGATGCCAACCATGGCAGCGATGTCACCGGAGTAGCAGGCGTCGATGTCCTTGTGCTCGTTCGCCTGGATTTGAATCAAGCGGCCGACGCGCTCGGAGCGGCGGGTGCGGGGATTATAAACGGTGTCGCCCTTGCGGATGACACCGGAATACACGCGGAAGAAAACGAGTTTGCCAACGAACTTGTCGGCCCAGAGTTTGAAAGCGAGGGAAACGAACTTTTCGTTATCCGAGGTGACGACTTCGATGTGTTTCTCGTGGTCGTCGGGGTCCATGCCAATCGCTGCCGGAATGTCGAGCGGGCTTGGGAGGTAATCGATCACAGCATCGAGCAGATACTGGACACCTTTGTTTTTGAAAGCGGAACCACCGGCGACGGGCACCAGCAGGTTGTTGATCGTAGCGCGGCGGATGCCTTGCTTGAGCTCTTCGAGAGTGATCGACTCTTCGTTGAGGAATTTTTCGCCCACGGCGTCATCCACGTCTGCAACCGCGTTGACGAGTTCGTCGTGGGCCTGTTTACAGAGTTCGATTTGGTCGCCTTCGAGAACTTTGACGGTATAAGTCGAACCAAACTTATCGTCGTCGGAATAATAGATCGCTGTCTGGTTCACCACGTCGATCTGACCGATCAGATGTTCTTCAGCACCGATTGGTATAAGAATCCGCACGGCGTTCGCGCCTAACTTATCCTTCACCTCGTGGAAGACGCTGTCGAAATTCGCGCCGGTCCGGTCCATCTTGTTGACGAACACGATCCGCGGAACGTGGTATTTCGAAGCTTGCCGCCAGACGGTTTCGGTTTGCGGCTGGACGCCGGCGACACCGCAGAAGACGACAATGCAGCCATCCAACACGCGAAGGGACCGCTCGACTTCAGCAGTGAAGTCAACGTGTCCCGGAGTATCGATGATGTTGATCCGGTTTTTCTGACCCGGAAAAAGCTTGGTCATCCCCTCTTCCTCATGCTGCCACCACTCGGTGGTGACAGCGGCGGAAGTAATGGTAATGCCGCGCTCGCGCTCCTGCTCCATCCAATCGGTCGTCGCGCCACCATCGTGGACTTCGCCGATTTTGTGAATCATGCCTGTATAGAACAGGATCCGCTCGGTGAGCGTCGTCTTGCCCGCGTCAATGTGCGCTGCGATCCCGATATTTCGGGTGCGCTCTAGCACATATTGGCGTTTTGGACTGTTCGGATTCACGGACGGAAATTGCTGGAGCGCTATCTATATATAATTAGAACCGGAAGTGAGCGAAGGCGCGGTTGGCTTGCGCCATCTTGTGCACATCGTCGCGTTTGCGGACGGCACTGCCTTGGTTGTTAGCAGCGTCCTTGATCTCGTTGGCGAGAGCGACGTGCATCGGAGTGCCCTTGCGGTTGCGGGCGTAGTTGACGAGCCAGCGCATCGAGAGCGACTCGGAACGATCCGGAGCGACTTCGAGCGGCACTTGATAGGTCGCACCACCGACGCGGCGGGATTTCACTTCCACGCGTGGTTTGGTGTTTTCCACGGCGCGGGTGATCACTTCGAGAGGATCGATGGTATCGACGCCTTCATTGGCGCGATCGATTGCTGCGTAAACGATGCGCTGGGCGAGCGAACGTTTTCCAGATTCCATCACCTTGGTAATAAGGTGACCAACGAGAGCGCTGTCGTAGCGAGGATCGCGACGGTCTGGCTTGGTAAAGATGCGCTTGCGGCGTGGCATGGCGTTGGGATGGTGTGTTAGTTAAATTGGAGAATTACTTCTTCCCGCCTTTTTTGGCGGGAGCGGCGACGGCACCGGGTTTCGGACGCTTCGCACCGTACTTAGAGCGGCTCTGACGGCGCTTATCGACACCAAGAGTATCGAGCGAACCACGAACGATGTGGTAGCGCACACCCGGAAGGTCCTTCACCCGTCCGCCGCGAACGAGGACGATGGAGTGCTCCTGGAGGTTGTGGCCTTCACCGCCGATGTAGGCGATGACTTCGAATCCGTTGGTGAGGCGCACCTTGGCCACTTTACGGAGAGCCGAGTTAGGCTTCTTGGGCGTCCGAGTCATGACTTGAAGACATACTCCGCGGCGCTGTGGGCAGTTGACAAGAGCGGGTGACTTCGACTTTTCGGCCGGAGTGAGGCGTCCCTTGCGAACGAGCTGATTGATGGTCGGCATGATTTCCTTGCGGTGGTTCTGATTTTCCCGAGATCTGGGGACAAACCGGAGCGACGACAAGGCGACCTTGTAGTAGCTTTTTTCCGGAGCTGGACCCGATAAATTTTCCCTGTAATTCAAGCCGCTTCGAAATCAATTCGTCAGCAGCCCTCGCTGTGGGGGGGGCGACTCTAGGAATCAAACCCCACCTGACAAGCCCTATTTTGACTATTTCTTCTAACTTTCGACAAATGCGGCGTAAGGCCTACGAGCCTACTGCTTCATGGACGGAGACGTTTTAACGGACTCGGACTCAGGCGGAAATACGGTGAGAGTGATCGCGATACGGCCGCTGATTCTTCCACAACTTTTACCTTGGAGCGGTCGGATTCACTTTCTACATTCCGCCCGGCGCAAGCCCCTACACATGGCCAAACAAGATTTCACCATCCTCAACAAGCTTGGCATCCACGCCCGTCCAGCCGCGCAATTTGTCAAAACGGCCAACCGCTTTCAGTCGGACATCTTTGTGGAAAAGGACGGTGAGGAAGTCGATGGCAAGAGCATCATGGGTCTGATGATGCTCGCCGCCGGCCACGGCTCGGTGATTTCGGTAAGCGCCGATGGCTCTGACTCCGCGGCCGCGCTCGAGGCGATCGCTGATCTGATTGCCCGCAAGTTTGAGGAGGATTGATCCGCCTTCAGTTCTCGTAGAGCTCGATTGGCAGGCCGTCCGGATCGGCGAAAAATGTAAATCGTTTTCCGGTTGAGGAATCCACTCGAACGGGTTCCACACTGACGCCGTGGTCGACAAGATGCGCCACTTCCCGGTCCAGATCCGCCACTGTGAAAGCCAGATGCCGAAGTCCGCACGCCTCCGGATAGCTCGGTCGTGCGGGCGGGATGGGGAAGGAAAATAACTCGATCTGCGTTCCGCCGGGAATTTGGAGATCCAACTTGTAAGAATCGCGCTCCACCCGATAGGTTTCCGAGAGAATCTTGAACCCCAGCACCTCGGTGTAAAATTGCTTCGAATTCGCATAGTCCGAGCAGATCACCGCGGTGTGATGGACGCCCGATGTCGTCATGACGCCTTGGCCGCGTCGATCTCCTCGGAAGTTCCACTAGCCTCCGCGCCAAGCGTGCGTTTGATCCAATTCAGGTGCTCCTTCACGGATTCAAGCTGCGGACAAACCGTTGTCCCGTCAAGACTTTGGCGCTCCTAGCGGCTCGCGATCACCTCGACGGTGAAGCCCTTGAGATAGCCGGTTTCCGGGAGTGAAATGAGGATCGGGTGATCGGCGCGCTGGGCATGGTTCATGACCAGCCGGGCGGACTTTTTCGCATCGACCGATGCGTCTATCAGGTTTTCCATGAACAGCTCGCGCGAGGCGTGATAGGAGCAGCAAAAGGTGGAAAGCAGGCCGCCTTTATCGAGCAGCTTGAGGGAGCGCAGGTGGATCTCCTTGTAGCCACGCATGGCGTCCATAAGCGTGGCCTTGTTGCGGGTAAAACTCGGAGGGTCGAGGATGATCATGTCGTAGTCCGGCTTCGCGTGCTTGAGGAAATCGAAGACGTTGTGTTCGAGGACCTCGATTTCGACATTGTTGAGGACTGCGTTTTTCCGGGCGGCCTCGCAGGCGCTGGAGGAAACATCGACGGCGGTGACATGGGCCGCGCCCGCCTTGGCGCAGGCGAGGGCGAAACCGCCCTGGTTCGTGAAGCAGTCTAACACGCGCTTGCCTTTCGACAGGGCGGCCACTTCGGCGTGGGCCTGAAGCTGGTCGAGGTAGAGGCCGGTTTTCTGGCCGTCGAAGAGATCGACTTCGAAGGCGAGGCCGTTGGCGTGGACGATGAAAGGGCCGGGATTTTTGCCGTGGAGCATCTCGATGCCGGGTTCCATGCCCTCGGCCTTGCGGTAGGGGGAATCGTTGCGCAGGACGATGGAGGCGGGATTGAGCAGGGCGATGAGCGCGTCGCGGATGATTTCCTTCCGCAGGTCCATGGCGAGCGTCAAGGTCTGGACGGAGAGATGGTCGCCATAGCGGTCCACGATCAGGCCGGGAAGTCCGTCGGATTCGGACCAGACGAGGCGGGCGAGCGTTTCATCGATGGGCGAGTTTTTCCGGTGCTCGATAGCTTGGCCGATGCGGCGGGTGAAAAAATCGAGATCGAGGTCCTGTTTGCGGCGCGAGAAGCGGCGGGCGACGATTTGCGATAGCGGATTGTAGATCGCGGAGCCGAGCGGGCGATCGCGGAAATCCTTAAGAGTCACGACATCGCCGGGTTTCGGATCGCCAAAGGATTTTTTAATCTCGGTGGCATAGACCCACTCGTGGCCGTGAAAAATGCGCGCGCGGGGTGAAATGATGATGCCTGCCATGGGGCGGGAATGTCGGCCGGGCGAGGGGCCGATGTCGAACAGGAAACGAAGGAAGAGTGAAGTCAGCCGCGATTTCCTCTTGATCCCGTCCCACGGAGCGCCTACCCCAATGGCCAGCAACCATGGGACAACAATCGAAAAAAATCATCAAACGGCGTCGGCGCGCCGACTATCTGAAGCGCAAAGCGGAAACGGCAAAGCTCGGCGGACTCGTTAAAAAGCCTTCCGTCAAGAAGGCCGATATTGTGAAAAAGGCGCCTGCCAAAAAGGTCGCTGCCAAAAAGGCTCCTGCGAAAAAAGTAGCCAAAAAATCCCCTGAATTGGAGGAAGCGCAGGTGGCCGCTGCCGCGCCGGAGTCCACGGAACCTGACTCGGCCGCTGCGGTCGAGAACATCGCCGAGAAGACGGTCGAAGCGCTGGAAGAGATTCAATCGGAGGCTCCGAAAGCCGACGAAGACTGAAGCGAATCGATTTTTCAGATTTATCACAAGCCGCTCCGAACTGGAGCGGCTTGTTTCGTTTTACGAATCAGGGACGCTGCGGAATTAGCCCCCGTCCCGTGCGAATCAGCCCGCGCAGTTGTTCTTGGAGAGCGGAAGCGTCGAGAGCTCCGCTAAACAGCACGAGGATTGCAGCCAAGACGAGCAGCCAGTAAAGAACTGCCAGGAAGATCCCGGGGCCATCCAGTTTTTTGTGATAGGCATACCCCGCCGGGCACGCAAGGCAGCGATAGCCCAGCCAAACATTGAGAATGGGTGCAAAAACGGCCAGGACCCATAACCGGCTCATGCCCAGATTGACCAATCGTTTCAAAGTGAAATGAAGGAGGGCCGCCAAAGGCACAAAGGTGGCGATCGATAGCGCCCTCACCATGAGAACCCGGCCGAATTGCTTGATCAGCAATGGGCTGATGGCCTCCAGCGCGAAGTGCCATGCGAAGGGAAGGACAAGGGCAATGATGAGCAGGCTCCGACGGCGTGCGCCCGGCCAAGCCACGGCCGAAGTTGCGGGTTTGCGGACGATTTGCTGCGTCAGTGCAGGTGCAATTGTAACTGGCGTGGCCAGCAGTTTGGTCGCTGTGCCGGACTCTGCGGGCACACTTTTTCGTTCGAACAAACCGTCGATCTGTCCGGCCGGTTTCCACGCATCCATGCTTTTTCTCCAAACCATGTCGGATCTGGGATCCAGTGAGGCATCGGCAACGAGTGACTTCAATTCCTCGAACGTGACCGGGCCGAGGCGATCTCCTTCACAGGTGTAAAACCAGCCCCCCTGCGCGGAACTTTTTAGGCGGTTCTTTTCCTTTTTGACGTCAGCAAGAGCCTCGCGTGCGGCCTTCGCCTCCGCAGCCTGCCTTGCCTGCTCGGTCGCTTTCGACTTTGCTTCGGCAGCGGTTCTCAGCTTCGCTTCCTTGTCGGCCTTCGCCTCGGCGGTGGTTCTGAGTTTCTCCTCCTTGGCGGCCTTGGCTTCTGCGGCCGCGCTGCGCGCCGCTTCTCGATCGGAGTTGGTTCTCGCTTCACTCTCGGCTTTGGATTTTGCGACGGCAGCCGCTCGCGCGTCGTCTGCGGCTTTGGCCTCGGCGGCTGCTCGGAGTTTAGCTTCGTCCGCAGCATTGGCTTCGGCCGACGCCCGGAGTTTGGCTTCATTCGCAGCCTTCTGTTCGGCGGCGGCTCTGGCTTCTTCTGCGGCTTTGAGTTTTTCCACTGCGGCAGCCTTGGCAGCCGCTTCTTCCTCCGCTTTCGCCTTGGCCTGAGCGGTGGCGATGGCACGAGCTTCCTCTGCGGCCTTGGCCTCCGCCGCCTCGCGGAAATGGGTTTCTTCGGCAGCTTTTGCGGCGGCGGCGGCCCGGGCCAACTCCGCGGATTTCGCCAGGGCTGCAATTTTGAGTTTCTCCTCGCCTTCCGCAATTGCCCTTATCTCTGCCTCAGCTTTCGCAAGAGCGCGCACCGCAGCGGCCGTTTTGGCTTCTTCGGCAGCGCTGGCCTCTGCGGCTGCGCGAAGTTTGGCTTCCTCGGTGGCTTTTGCCTCCGCTGCCGTTCGGAGTTTCGCTTCTGCCGCAGCGTTGGCCTCGGCGGTGGCTCTGGCCTCTTCGGCGGCCCTCAGTTTGATTTCCGCCTGAGCCTGGGCTTGTGCCGCCCTGTCTTCGGCCACGGTGCGACCTTCCTCGGCGGCTTTCGCTTCGGCGGCTGCTCGGGCTTGCGCTTCCTCCGACGCCTTGGTCTCAGCTGCTTCGCGGCGTTTGGCTTCCTGAAATGCTCTGGCCTCGGCGGCTGCTCTGAGTTTCGTTTCTTCTGCGGCTTTTGCCTCGGCCATGGATCTGGCTTCTTCGGCAGCTTTGAGTTTCGCTTCCGCTTGTGCTTTGGCGCTTGCGGCTTCTTGGGATTTTGCTTGCGCCTGGACGGCAGCGACGAGCCGCAATTCCTCTGCGGCGATGGCCTGTGCAACGGCCCGGGATTTGGCTTCCTCCTTGGCTTTTGCCTCCGCCGCTTCACGGCGCATGGCTTCCTGAGACGCTTTTGCCTCTGCGTCGGCAACTTTCGCTTCCGCACAGGCTCTGGCTTCTTCCGCAGCTTTCAGTTTTGCATCCGCGTCCGCCTTGGTCTCCGCCTGTTTCTCCGCTTGCAACCGTTCCTTGGCTTCTGCGGCGATCTGCGCGGCTTCCGCGGCTTTCGCCTCGGCGATTGCGCGAAGATTCGCTTCGCCGGCGGCTTTCGCCTCGGCCGCCTCCCGGAGCATTGTTTCCCGCGCGGCTTTCGCTTCGGCCGCTATAAGTTTGGTCTCAGAATCGGCCTTGGACCGCGCATCCTCGTCGGCGTGAACCTGTGCCTGAGACGCAGCAGCAGTGATGGCATTCTGCGCGGCTTTTGTTTCCGCGAGAGTCCGAAGCGATGCTTCCTCTGCGGCTTTTGCCTCGGCGATTGCCCGAAGCTTGCCTTCGGCAGCGGCTTTCGCCTCGGCGGTGGCCCGGGCTATTTCCGATGCGTGAAGTTTCGCTTCGGTTTCGGCCTTGGCCCTCGCAGCTTGCTCCGCCAAGGCTTTCGCCGCGGCGGCAACGGTCCGTGCATCTTCCGCAGTCGCACGAAGTTTTGTCGCTTCGTCGGGGTCAACATTGGTTCGGACTTTCCCATCCGCTGCCACTTTCGCCCGTTCCTTGTGAGCCAGGTCGATTCTGGCATCCCTGGCGTCGCGAGCCCTCAGATCCTGCTCAGCTCTGGTGGCAGCGGCGAACTCCGCCTGCTCATTCGCTTTGGCGGCTCGTGCTTCGAATGATAATTCGACCAAGGCAGCGACCTTTTGCTTTTCCTCAGGGATGGAAAACTCTGAGTCATCGTTGCTGGTTGAAGCGATCGGCGCACATAATTTCCGCACCTCATACACGGGTTTCCAATCGTTCATTCCCGCGGTCCAAACCATTTTCAACGGCGGATCGATGGAAGGTTCCCAGATCTTTTCCTGCAGCTCCGCCAAAGTCACCGGCCCATTCTGTTCGCCGTTTAGAAGGTAGAACCACTCATCCGTTGCGGCTTCGGCGATTCTTGCTTCTTCCGCTTCCCTCATTTCGGCGGCTGCCTTTGCCTTTGCCAGCGCTCTTTCTTTAGCGGCAGCACCCCAGATTTCGTCCTCGGCTTTCGCTTTTGCGGCAGCTTTGGCGTCAATCTCCGCTTTCGCCTTGGCGATCACCACCCGCGCCTCTTCCTCGGCCCATAACTGGCCAGGGGATTTCATCTCGGTCGCCCCTGTGGGTGAGAATTTGTGCATTGGCTTGAACTGATCCAGTCGCGACTGCAGCCATGATCTAATTTTCAGATTTTCCTCTTCGGAGGAAAAATCTTTCGAAAGTGAAAGCTGCAGCTTGTTCGGTCGAACCGGTTCGAGTTCAACTATCCCTCGCAAGTTGAAAACGAAAAATATCTAAACATCAAGACAACTAAATCAATTTAACCGCCCAATTTCGGCCAACTGCTCCCAAAAACGGACAAATCTCAACGTTTCGGGGAATTATGTGTCAAAAGGAGGTTTGGCTAGCTCTCAAGGCATTGATTTTTTTAAAATCTCACTGTGCCATCCACTCACGCAGCGAGATCGGGCCCCATCGGAATTCAGGGCGTCGGAGATTTAACAGGAGATTGCTCGATTCCCGTCCGAGCGGCGGTTGCAATTTTGCCGAACTTCTCTTGGAGCAATTGATTTCGCTGGCCGACGCTTTTTCCCTCTCCGCCCGTCATGGCAAGCATCTCGGCTTCGAGGTTCGGATCTTTCGCATCGTCCTGATTTGAACTCACTCCCATCGATTCGGTCGCTTCGTCGATGGAGTTGGAACGCGCTCCGATTCGATCAACCGCCTTTTGATAATTGGCAAGAATGGCCCCGACGTCACCCGCCGAGCGGACTTCGGTCATGGCTTCCCGGAAAGCTCGGAGGCGTTCTGGGGATTTCACGAACCAGCCGAAGCCACCACCCACCATCGCGATGCAGGTGACTAGGGTAATCACCGCATCCCGTCGCCGTTTGCTGGTTGTCCGTTGATTTTGAGCCTCCAACAAGGTCGCCAGTTCGGAGGAGGCCTGTTCATCAAGGCCGAGATTTGCCACGGTCTGGCCCCACTCTTGCGCACTGGGCTCGGGTTGAATTTCTACAACAGACTCCGCAACAGGAATCGCCCTCGCGGCAGGAATCGGAGTTTTCGGTAACAAACGGGTCGGGGTCTTATCGATTTCCGAGCTGTCCCTCAGGGCGGCATCGAAGAGTCGCTGGAGCTTTTCTTGATCAGTCATGTGAAACAAATATCCCGATAGTTAGGAAATGTGAACTACGTGATTCCGTAGGAAAACACCCTTTTCAGGCTGATCCGACGCGTTTGTCTCACCGGGGGGCGAGCATTTTCCCAACTCCCTCGACCAAGCGATGCAGCGCGGCTTGGAAATGCGCCGGAGACAGCAGGTTGGGGTATTTCAAATTGAGATACCAAGCTGCCGGGGCGAGCGCCAGGACCGCGAGCGCGGTTGCCATTCCAGACCGGTCCAGCTTGCGGTGATAGGCATAGCCGGAAGGACAAACCAAGCAGCGAAACCCGACCCAAAAATTCAGCACGGGGATCGCCAGCACCACGGCCCACCAGCGGCTCATGCCTAGGTTGACCAGCCGCATCAAGACCAGATAGATCACGACAGCGACAGGCAAAAACGCCGCGTAGGGCAGGAGCTTGGATATCCACGCGCTGCCGAAGGTGGCGGCCAAGGTGGGCTTGCTCCACCACAGGAACTGGCTCCAGAGCAGTGGGAATACCAGAATTCCTAGCCACAGTGGCAGGCGGCCCACTCCTGGCCAACTCATGTGCTTCGACGCCAGCGCCGCGGTGAGATCCCTTGGAAGCGCGGCGATCATCCTGAATCTTTTCTCCGGTGTCTCGGCCGGAACCGTGCGCCGCTCGAACAGGCCGTCGAGAAGCCCCGCCTGTTTCCATTCGGTCAGCCCCTCCTTCCAAACCATGTCGTGACGAGGGTCCAGCACTTGGCTGGCAGCCATCGTTTGGAGTTCCCCGAAGGTCACGGGGCCGCAGCGCGTTCCGCCGGAGGTGAAATACCAGACTTGGGTGGCTCCAAGTGACGGGGTCCATGAGGCCCGGACCGGGACACTGGCCCGATTCTGGTCACGCTCCAGCCCGGTCGGTTCGGAGCCCGTCCCTCCGCGCCATTCCTCATCGCGGACTTCCTCCGCCTTGCGGATCAACCCCTCGGCGGCGGACCGCTCACTGGCCCGGAGCTTTGCCAAGCCTTGCAGGATCGCCATCGCGTTCCAGCGGGACTGGGTCCGTTCCAGTGCCGGACTGATCTCCTGTGCCGCCTCGGCCTTGGCCTTTTCCTGTGCCCGTGCATTCGCGCGGTGTTCCGCCCGCTCCCGGGCTTGGCTGGTCAAGCGTTCCTCCTCTGCGGCAAGGGCCGCGATCTCCGCAGTCGCCGCCTGCTCTTGGGCGAGGCGGTGCGCACCGCTTAACGGGCGGGGCGATTCAACTGTCTTCCGTCCGTGACGGTTCGCGAATTCGGCCGCAAGTTTCCGGGCAGCGTCGATCTCTGAAAAAATCTGATCGTGGAAGGAACTCATGAATCGTGGAATGGAAAACTTGAAGCTGATGTCTGGCGCAACCACCCGTTCTTTTCGAAGCCACAGGTGGGCAGCGACTCCAGCAACCTACCCAAGCTCTCGGGTCGATAAAGGGCGAATATCGGGCACTCACGCACATTTCCCGGTATCCCTTCTGGAAGGCTGAAAAAAAATCTTGAAAAGTTCACGATCCACTCGTGCGGATCAAGGCGGGTGGTCTGACGCCCGCCGTTGCTCCCTAAGACCCTCGGTTCCGGCTTATCCGGCTCCAGGCCGACCTGATTTCCGGCCCGCCAAGTGGGGACAGGAATGCCCCCACCCCCTTATTTAGGTGTAGGAGGACTCGACTCGGTTGGCGACGTCGCGGTAGCCGTAATCGACTTCGTAGATTTGCTTGAAGCAGTCGAGGGCGGAGACCTTGTCGCCCATCTCGGTGTGGATGAGGCCCTTTTCGTAGAGGATTTCCTTTTTGGTGTTGTCCATGGCGACGAGGTCGGCGAGGGCGTCCGAGAGTTGTTTGATGGAAATGTCGAACATGCCCTTGGCGCGGAAAGTGCGGCCCAGTAGGAGCAGAACCTTGGTGCGGATGTGCGGATTCCGGGTGGCTTGCTGGAGGTGGGGGATGGCGGCGCTGTGGTCGCCGGCATTGTAGAGGGCGGTGCCGAGGTCGAAGCGGAGCTGGGGATCGGTGGGGTTCTGATCGACGCGCTTCTGGGCTTCCTGGACCTGTTCGGCGATGCGGTCGGCGCGGCGGGCGTCGAGGGCGGCCTTGAGTTCAACGTTGGTGGGATCGGCGGCAACGCCGGCTTCGAGGTTTTTCAGATCCGTTTCGAGAGCGCGGTCTTTCATGGCACCGGCCTTGGTGGCGAGTGCGACGTCGCCATTGCTGAGGGTGTGCGCCCAACTGTAGAAGGTATGGGCGTTGTGCCAGTCTTCGAGCTGCTCATAGAGTCCCGCAAGATCCTTGGCGGTGGAAAGGTGGTTGGGATCCAAGTTGTAGCGCTCGACCACTTTGTCGCGCCGGTCTTCGAGCTGCTCGCGGGTGAGGCCGGTGCGGGAGGCTTTTTCAAGTTCCTCGTTTTCGGCGGAGTTCCTCATGAGCGAGCGCATGTCGGCGTTTTCGTCCCACTTCTGTTTCTGCATGGAGGCGCGGGCGGAGGAATCCTTGGAACCCTTGATGGCGGGGCCGTCGGTCGGGTGATGCTTGATGATGTCGTTGTAAACCTCCGAGGCCAGCATCGGCTGCTCGCGGGTGATGTAGAACTCGGCGAGCTTGTGCAGGAGCTTGGCGTTTTCCGGGCTGCCCTTGCGGACGGTTTCGAGGGCGAAGGCGGCGGTTTCATACATTTCCAGCTTGAGACAGGTGTCGAAGAGGAGGTCGTTGGCCTGATCGTTGAAGGGGTCTTTTTCCAGTTCCTTTTCGATGAGGGCGAGCGTGCCGGTGGGGTCTTTCTTGGCTTGGCTCTGGAGTTTCATGACGCCGCCGCCCATGCCGAAGAGGCCACCTTTTTTCTTGGAGCCGCCGGCGAGCTGAAATTCGCACTTGCGGAGCATTTTGCGGCCTTCGAGGAAACCGGGGCTGTCCTTGAGGACGGCTTGGAGAAGGCTGATGCCATAGGGAAGGTTGGACGTTTGAACGGCGCTGAGCGCTTTGAGCCAAAGCGGCTTGAGGTTCGGCGGGAGTTCTTTCTCGGTAATCTCGGGCATGGCAGTGGAGTGAGTGCGGTTTTTTAGGAGTGCCAAATGGCAGTGGCGGGAGGTGAAAAAGTGAGCCTTGCGCGGCAGCTTGGCAAGCATCGGTGAGGGGAAATGCGCTAGAGAGACGGAATCGTGCGTTATTTGGGGTTGATGGAAAGAAATGGATCGGCTACCGACTCGGCGCACGGCGGAACGATTCATCCGGCCACCTGCAACCTCACAAGCCAATATGCCCCCTCGCCCCAAGAACACCGGTCGTCGCAACAATCGCAATCGTTACGGACCACCGAAGCGCTCAACCAAGGACGAGGAAGAGAAAGCGGTGGAAGTGGATGGGGAAATTTCATCGGTGCTGGCGGGGACGATGTTCCGCGTGAAGCTCGAGAGCGGACATGAGGTGCTCGCCCATATTTCCGGAAAGATGCGCAAGCGTTTCATCCGCCTGGTGGTGGGCGACAAGGTGAAGATGGAGATGTCTCCCTACGATCTAACCAAGGCGCGGATCGTTTTCCGGCTGTCTTGAAACGCCCGCGTTTTGAATTGCTGGGCAAGAAATGAAAATCCTTCAGACAGCCCTTGGAATCGTTCTCTGCATTTTAGCGATGCGGTTTCAAGCGTTTGGGGAAGACGGTAAGCCGCACGAACTTACTCCCGCAGCAAAAGAGACGCTCCGTATTCTTGAAGTGAGGAGTTCAAATCAATCAATGTAGATCCAACGAATTTGGACCTAACTTTCGAGAAGGTAAGGGAACGATTGGCGCAGAAGGGGGTGACCGTGAGATTGAAGAAGTCTCAACGTAGAGAAAATCCTACTGGGGAGCTGAAGTTGGTGAATATTCCAATGATTGAGTTCATGAAGTATTTTGACCAATGGGCGGGGTGGGGTTGGATCGTGTATGGTGATGGCTCCATAACCTATTTCGATGTCCAATGTGCCTGCTGCTGGCCGAAAGCCGGAATGGGCTATCACGAGGAGCAATATGAAGCAGGTAAGCCAGAGAATATGAAAAAGGAACCCAAAGAAGGCGACCGTAAACCCGCTTCTAACGCTGGCTCCCGTTAGTGGAGTTGCCATCGCTTGAGACCATCAGGCGTAATTGGCCCCGGCTTCGGCGGCTTCGAGTGCGGCGACAGACAGGTTGTCACGCCGCTCGATCACGATCTCGCCCAGCAGGTCGCTCTGGCGGACGACGAACTGGTTGAGCTTCATCAGCTCCAACAGCGCGAGGAACGTGACGATGACCTCGGCCTTGGTGGTGGCGGTTTGGAAAAGCGCCTCGAAGCGGCGGGATTCGCCCGGACGGAAGTGACCTAGCAGCAGATCGATCTTGTCGGATACGGTGTAGCGGTCGTCGATGATGTCGCCGAAATCGTGGGATTCCTCGAAGCGCTTCAATACATTTTGAAACGCCCGGATGAGGTCGAAAATGGAAACCTCCGCCAGCTCGACCGGTTCTTCCGGAGGCTTCTCAGAGGCGTCCGGCTGATGCGCGAAGCGCCCTTCCTGTTCCAATTCGCGCAGACACAGAAATCCGGCGGCATCCTTGAATTTCTTGTACTCGATGAGCTGGCGGATCAGCTCCCAGCGCGGGTCGTCCTCCTCGGCGTCCTCCTCAGGCGGTTGATCGACGCGCGGCAGCAGCGTGCGGCTTTTCAAATACATCAGATTGGCCGCCATCACGATGAACTCGGACGCGAGGTCGATGTTCAGTAGTTTGAAAGTGTTGATATAGTCGAGGTATTGGCGGGTGATCCGCTCGATGGAAATGGCGTGGATGTCCACCTCGTCCCGTTTGATCAGATAGAGCAGGAGATCGAGCGGGCCTTCAAAAATTTCGAGGCGGACTTTGTAGTCATTGGCTTCCACGGGGCGGGTCGTAGGGGATGAGTCGAGGGTGTGCGAGGGCAAATTTCCCTCGCCTCGCCGCCAGCGGGCCGTTTTACTTGCCGGGCTGCAAGGCGGGAAGAATTATGGAATCGGAGCAATCTCAAAATTTTAATGAGCGGCTGAGCCAGTGGGTGGCCAGCCAAGGGTTTTGGTTCCAGATTCGTTATTCGATGTCCTCCAGCGGGACCAAGGGGACCGCAATGTATTCCCTGCTGCGGCTAGCTTCGAGACTGCTTGTTTTCCTGCTAGTGGTGGCGGTCGGCGGCTGGATTTATTTATTCAAGGTGACCGGAACGAAGAAGTTCAGTGACGGCTTGAGGGCATCCATCCAGAAAGGCCTTTCCGCTTCCGAAATCGAAATGAAGGGTTTTTCTCGGAATCGTGGTGAACTGGGAATCAACCGCCTCGCCTGCCAAGGCGGCAGCGAAACATTCTTCACCTGGCTGGAAGCGCGAAACATCCGCTGCAAGATGGGCCTGCTCGATGGGATCAGCGGGAAGTGGGACGCCGGGACCGTGGCCATCTCAACTCTCGACCTGGAACTTCGGGCCGGGGCGGATGACCCGGAATCCGCCCGAATGCTTTCCCAGGCGCTCTTCGGAAGATCCTCGTCCGTGCTGATCGACTCGCTGGACGTCGCGAACGCCTCCCTGCGCTGGGGCTACTCCGACCGTACTCGGGGTGCCATCGAGAACAGCGTGCTCAAAGTCCAGCGCTCGGAAAACGGGCTAAAGCTCAGTTTTAAAGGCGGCACGTTTTCGCAAAACTGGCTGCGGAAGCTCGAAATCGTCAATCTGGTCGTCGCCTGCAATCGGGACGGCCTGACATTCGAAAAGGCAGAATTCCAAGCGGGGCTTGCAACGGTTGATTTGCGAGGTCTCAAGGTCGTTGGCGGGGAACGTCCCGCGATTGATGGGATGGCGAAAATCCGCAAGCTCGGAATCGAGGCGATCCTGCCGGTGGCGATGCGCAGTTTCATCGAAGGATCGATTTCCGGGGACTTTCAGGTATCGGGATCGACGAATTCCAGTGACGGTGTCGGCTTTTCGGGCAAGGTCACGCTCGATGGCCAGGATTCGATTTCACTGCGGGAGCGCATCCATTTGCTGAAGGCGCTTTCCACCGTGGACTTCGTGCGGAACTACCATCGGGTCGATTTCCGCGAAGGGTCTTTCCAACTCAAAACGAGTGGCGGGGGCATGGAAATCACCGACCTGAGCCTCAAGGCGGAGGATCTGTTCACGCTCGACGGAAAAATGCTGGTGAGGCTGCCAACGCCGGAGGAAACCAAGGCGGCGGCCGAAAGCGGTTCGCGTCAAGAGGGGTCGCCGTTGTTCAATGGTGAGGACTCCGATCCACAGGATTCGGAGAGCAAGATCGATGACTCGGAGTTCTCGCTGCGCAGAGCAGCCACCGCGAAGCGCGCCAAAGACGGGAACAAACCGGGTGGCGCCCCATCATTATCCGCGCGGCTGGCGCTGAATCTCGAAGCGCGACAGCTTGAGGGGCGGGCCTCCGAGCGGTTGTCCAGGACGTTTCGCTATGAAGGATTGTTCCGGATCACCATCCCGGCAGACGCCCTCGAGCGCGCCCCACGGTTGTTGCAGCGGTTCCCCGTCGATCCGGCCTTGGGCAGGATCCCGATGATGGTGCCGATCAAGGGGACGCTTTACGAAATCACCTTGCAGCAGGCCGAGGACTTGTACCAACAGGGGAGGCGTTAGAAATCACGCGGTGGTCGCGGCCAGCCCGAGGCTGTCATAAATTTGGCGCGTCGCGTGGCTTTTGTTCAACGTGTAAAAGTGGATGCCGTCCACGCCGGCGTTGAGCAGCCCGGCGCACTGCTCGGCGGCATAATGGATTCCCACTCGTTCGACGGCTTCCGGGCTGCCCTTGGCCCGTTCCAAGGCCCGCATCAGCTTGGCCGGGTAGCGAGCTCCAGCGGCGAGCTCCGCCATCCGCTTCATCCCTGATAGAGAAGTGACCGGCATCACCCCGGCGATGATCGGAACGCGGATGCCCGCCAAGTCGCAGCGGTCGCGGAAATCGAGAAAGTCGTGGTTGTCGAAAAATAGCTGGGTGCAGATGTAGTCGGCTCCGGCGTCCACCTTGGCTTTGAGGAAATCCAGCTCATCCACCCGGTTCGGGGTGGCGGGGTGGCCTTCGGGAAATCCCGCCACGCCGATGCCGAAGCCGCGCGGATCGGGGTGGACGCCGGATTCGTTGAACTTGTGGATGAACCTCACCAGATCGGAAGCGTGGCGGAAGCCGCTTTCCGACCAATCGTAACCCGGCTGATCCTTAGGCGGGTCGCCGCGTAGCGCGAGGATGTTGCTGACGCCCGCCTCGGCGTAGCGCTCAAGGATTTCCATCACCTCCTGTTCGGAGTGTCCCACGCACGTTAGATGAGGAACCGGCGGGATCGAAGTCGTGTGCTTGATGCGTACCACCAAGTCGTGGGTGAGCTCGCGGGTGCCGCCGCCGGCGCCGTAGGTCACGGAAACGAACGTCGGCTGGAGTGGCTCCAGCTCGCGGATCGCCTGATAGAGATCCTCCCACGATGCAGCTGTGCGCGGTGGGAAAAATTCGAAGGATAGTGAAGGTTTCGAATCGTTGAGAATGTCTCGGATGTGCATGGCGGAAATGGTGATGGGGACGGGCGGGATTCCGGTCTGCGGGCCGAAACTTTTCCCATGAAATGGAGTTTCTGTCGGAGCCAGCCTCGCGGAACGCGGCTAAAAGAGCGTCAATTGCCCATGAAAACAATCCCTGTTTCCTTTCTTGTTGCGGGAATGCTCCTGCCTGCCGTTTGCCTCGCCCAGCCCCCGGAACCACCGATGGATCCGCCCGCCGCGGGAAAGGCCGAACGACGCGGTCCCAAGGCTTTCATGGAAGCTTGGAAACGGGCGGACACGAACCACGACGGTTTGATTTCCAAGGCGGAATTCGACGCGATGCCGCGCATTCAAAATTTGCCGGAGGAAAAGCGGGAGAACCTGTTCAAGCGGCTGGACAAGGATGCCAATGCGGAATTGAGCCGCGAAGAACTCGGCCGGTTCGGGAAACCCCACGATGGCCGTGACCACCCGATGAAGCGCTTGTGGGAACTCGACTCCGACAAAAGCGGCGGGATCAGCTTCGAAGAATTCAAGGCGGGACAAATTTTCATGAAACTGCCGCCTGCCAAACAGCAAGCGGTTTTCCAACGTCTGGACACCGACGGTGATGACATGATCACTCCCACGGACCGTCCGAAACCGCCGTTCAAGCATCCGAAGAAAAAGGATGGAAACCCGGAAGGCGGGGGCGATGCGGGGCAGATCAACCGCAAGCTCGATCTGAATGGTGACGACGCCTTGTCGTTTGAAGAGTTTCGCCAGGATCCGGCGGTCAGGCAGCTCACCGAGGATGAGCAGGAGGACCGCTTCGAGCTCCTCGACCGGAACGCGGACCATCAAATTTCGGCGGACGAGTTTCCGCCCGCCCCCGCCCGGTGACGCCGGCGGGCGGCGGCCTCAGACCCGGTCTGAGATCGCGTTCCTGACTTAGGATTCTCAGACTGGCCTCAAGGAGCCGCGGTGATCGACTCGGCCTTGGCGGCGGAAGCCAGGACCGCCTCGCGGATGTTGCCGCCCTTGCGGTTGCTCCACCAGAGGACTACCGGCGAGGCGATGAAGATCGAGGAGAAGGTGCCGACGATGATGCCGATGAAGATGATGATCCCGAAGTCGCGCAGGGAGGACCCGCCGACGATTGCGAGGATGGCGACGCTCATCAAGGTGGCACCGGAGGTTAGCAAGGTCCGGGACAGCGTGGCATTGACCGCTTCGTTCATGATTTTCTCCACCGAGTCGGTCCGGTGCAGCAGCATTTCGCGAATGCGGTCGAAGACGATGATCGTATCGCTGATGGAGTAACCGGCGATGGTTAGGACCGCACCGACGTGGATCAACGAGAGCTCGCCACCCATCAGGACCACGAAGCCGACGCAGATGATGAGGTCGTGGAAAATCGCGACGAAGCCACCCAGGGCAAACGAGAATTCGAAGCGGAAGGTCATGTAAACCACAATCCCGAGGAGACCGATCATGATCGCGATGAGCGACTGGGTGAGGGCGGTGTCACCGATCAAGGCGGAAACCTCATCCTGGTTGGCGTCGATGAGATAGTCCCCGGAATTGGCTTTTTTCTCGCCCAGCGCGGGGATGGATTCGCGCAGTTTACCGACAATGGCCTTCGCGTCCGAAGTGGCGCAGCGGATGGTTAACATCGTGCCGGTCGTGACATTGCTTTCCTGTTGCGGGTAGGCTGCCTTCGAGAGAGTCATGCCTTCCACGACTTTTTTGACATCATCCAGCGGAATCGTGGTTTCCTTGCCAAGCTGGAACCGGATGAGCGTGCCGCCGGTGAAATCGATCCCGAGCGCACGCTCCCCGCGGACCGCGAAGGCCCCGACGGAAATGACCACCGTGGCCAGAGCGAGGCCAATGGCAAGGCGGCGCTTGC
This sequence comes from Akkermansiaceae bacterium, assembly GCA_031389115.1. GTDB lineage: Bacteria > Verrucomicrobiota > Verrucomicrobiia > Verrucomicrobiales > Akkermansiaceae > Luteolibacter. The sequence continues at coordinate 7,048 of JANMSI010000052.1, read as the reverse complement.
CCATGAAATCATATTTGTAGGATTTGATCAGGTCGAGGAAGGTGAGCTTCTTAAACAGTCCGAAATCGATGCCCCAGCGGAAGATGACCCGGGTAACCAGAATCGCGGAGAACAGCGAGGCGGTGACGCCGATGATGAGCGTGATGGCAAATCCCTTGATGGCGCTGCCGCCCAGCCAAAATAGGATGACCGCGGTGAGCAGCGAGGTGACGTGCGAATCGAAAATCGCGGAGAAGGCGCGGTCATAGGACGCTTCGAGGGCGTTCTTGAGCGACTTGCCAGCGCGGATTTCCTCACGCAGACGTTCGTAAATCAGCACGTTGGCATCCACGGCCATGCCGATGGTGAGCACCATCCCCGCGATGCCGGGAAGGGTGAAGGTGAAGCCGAACATCGCCATCACGCCGAACAGCATGATCGTGTTGACGATGAGGCCGATGATCGCGATGAACCCGGAAACCCGGTAGTAGATCAGCACGAACAGGAAGGTCATGAAGAGCGCCAGACCGCCGGCGGCGAGTCCCTGTTTCACCACGGCGGAACCGAGGGTGGGGGAGATTTTGGACGAAGAACCCGGCACCAGCGCGTTTTCCAGCGGGTTCATCAGCGAGTTGGCGAGCTTTTGCGGTTCGCCGGGATCGCGGAGACCCTCAATAATGAACTGTTTGCCGAGCGGGACTTGGTTGACGACCGGCGCGCTGATCACTTCACCGTCGAGCACGATGGCGATGCGGTCCACCTGCGGCCGCATGTCCTTGGTCAGGGCGATCATCTTGTCGGTGCCGGGGCCATTCAGGGTAATATCCACGGCGTCCGCTTGCTGCTGAGATTGGTTGGCCATGGCGATGTCCGAACCACCAAGCGCGGGGCGGCGGCTTAGTAGAATCGGAGTTGAAATCTCGACGCCATCCTCAGTCTTGTGCTTGTGGGTAAATGCCAGGTAGCCGGGAACGATCTCGGATCCCTCGGAAACCCGCACCGCCAGCGATTTGCGGTCCGGCCCGACTTCATCGTTGCGCGGACTGACTTGCCGGAGCTCGAGCTTGGCGACCTTTTTCAGGGTTTCCTCGATCCGATCGGACTCCGCAGGCTCGACACCGGGCATTTGCAGAAGAATCCCGTTGCTGCCTTGGCGGGCGATGATGGGTTCGGCTGTTCCCATGCCATTGAGCCGTTTCTCGACGACCTCAATCGCCTTGTCCACCTGGGACGGAGTGATCGGCATTTCTATGCCGTCCTCGCCAACGCGGGGCTGGACGTACATCAGGAATGACGAGCCGCCGAGGATGTCGATGCCGCCCTTGAGGCGTTCCTTTGGCGGTATGACCGCCGCCACGCAGAGGGCTACAACGCCAATTAACAACACTGTGCCGACATTCCGTTTCCGGCGCTCGATCTCGGTCGCGAAATACCAGAAGAACAAAATCATCAATGCCAGCCCGGTGAGGAACAGGGTCAGCGGATCATCGTAAAAAGCGGTGGCGGCTAGCATAGTGGAAAACTCGTTTTTGCTCCGGAAATGGGGGCGGGAATCGTTAAATTAGCGGGGATTATTTCGAGCTGACCGCGTCCTTTTTATGGACCACGCCGACAGCCGCCTTGTCGAATTCGAGCATGACGCCGTCCGCGACTTTGATCATCACGGTGTGCTCTTTCACATTGTGAACCAGGCCATGGATGCCGGAGGTGGTCACCACCTTGTCTCCCGATTGCAGGGAGGCGATGCGCGCCGCCATTTCCTTGCGCTGCTTTTGTTGCGGGCGGATCAGGAGGAAATAGAACATGACCACCATGATTCCCATCATGACCAGCGGGCTGCCGAGGATGCTATCCGGGCCTTTGGCGGGCGGGGCTTGGGCGAGAATGGAAACGATGGAGGCGTGGATGGATGTCATTTGGAATCGGATCGAGTGTAGCGTCGGATGAAGGAGTCTTTGTAGGCGGGGAAGTTCCCTGCGGTGATGGCCTCCCGTGCCCCGGCGACGAGGGACAGGTAGAAATGCAGATTGTGGAAGGAAAGCAATCGCAAACCTAGGATTTCGCCCGCGCGGAAAAGGTGCCGCAAATACGCCCGCGAAAATCCCGCGACGTGCGGATGGGCGCTCTCGCAAACCGGCCGCGGATCCTTGGCGTGGATGAGGTTTTTGATGTTGATCGGCCCGTCGAGGGTGACGGCCATGCCATGGCGGGCGATCCGGGTCGGCATCACGCAGTCGAACATGTCCACCCCGCGGCCGATCATTTCCAGAATCTGCGGTGGAGTGCCGAGACCCATGGCGTAACGCGGCTTGTCGTGGGGGAGAAACGGCACGGCATTGTCGATCGCGCGGAACATTTCATGTTCCGGCTCGCCGACCGAGACCCCGCCAATCGCGTAGCCGTCGAAGTCGAGCTCGACCAGTTCGCGCGCCGACCGCTCGCGCAGATCGGCGAAGATCGAGCCTTGGACGATGCCGAAATGATGCTGCCTCCCGGTGCCGGAGCGGGGTTCGTTGGCGGTAACCCAGTCTTTGCAACGCTTGGCCCAGCGACTCGTGAGTGCGAGGGATTTGGCGGCATAGGCCTCGTCGCAGGGATAGGGCGGGCATTCGTCGAAGAGCATCGCGATGTCGGACTCCAGCGACGCCTGGATTTCCATGCTGAGCTCGGGGGTGAGCAGCATTTTCGAGCCGTCGAGGTGGTTTTGGAAACGCACGCCCTCCTCGGTGATTTTTCGTAGTTTCGCCAAGGACCAAACTTGGAAGCCGCCCGAGTCGGTGAGCAGCGGCTTTTGCCAAGTGCTGAACCCATGAAGCCCGCCCAGCTCGCGGATCAGTTCATGGCCGGGCCTGAGCCACAGGTGATAAGTATTTCCAAGAATGATCTGGGCACCGAGCAGTTCCAGCTCGGCAGGATGCAGGGTTTTGACCGTCCCTTGCGTGCCCACCGGCATGAAGATCGGCGTTTCAACGATCCCATGAGGTAAACTCAAACTCCCGCGTCGTGCGCAGGAGGTGGGATCGGTGGCGGAAATGGCAAAGGACACGAAAGAGCCGGGGGAAATAGGACAGAAGCGCAGCCGGGCCAAGCGCAATCACACGCCACGAGTGGTAGAAAAAAACTGGATTTTTCAGAAATAATCAACTTCGGGCGGAGTTATTTGTGGGACCACGGTCCTCAGAATACGGAGTTGAAATTTGTGGGAATAAGTTTCAACTGGCGTGCCTCTGATTGCTGAATATTCTCCCACGACATCGAAATCAACCAACCCAAACACAAACATATATGAAACTACTCCTCACAGCGCTTTGCGCATCGTTCATGGTCGTCCCAGCATTCGCCGCAGAATGTGAAAAGGGCAAAAAATGCGACAAGGAAAAGCAAGAAGAGGGCACGGTGATCACCGGTGCCGATTGCGATAAGTGCAAGAAAGGCGAAGAGAAGAAAGAAGAAGGCACCCTCGCCGGCGCGGATTGCGAAAAAGGCAAGTGCGACAAGGACAAGAAGGAAGAAGGCACCCTCGCCGGCGCGGATTGCGAAAAAGGCAAGTGCGATAAGGACAAGAAAGAAGAAGGCACATTGGCCTGATTTTCTGACTGACCGATCATTTCAAAAAACCGCCGGAAATCTTCCGGCGGTTTTTTTTGTTAATCAGGCGAGGTTTCGGGGTGAGATCGTTGACCGGAGGGTAGTCACTCGCCCACCTTCGTGCGTCATGCTAGATGTGGTTTGCGGAGTGATCGAAAATGAGGCGGGTCAATTTTTGGCCTGTTTGCGCCCAACAAGAAAGCATCTCGGCGGTCGCTGGGAACTCCCTGGAGGCAAGGTCGATCCGGGTGAATCGCCTGAAGACGCCCTGGTCCGCGAGCTGTCGGAGGAGCTTGCCGTGGTGGTCGAGGTTGGGAGTCCGCTCAGCCCGGTGATTTGGAATTATGGCGGAACGTTCATCCGACTGCTCCCGTTTCGGTGTCGAATTACGGACGGCGAGCCACAGCCGCTCGAACACCAAGAACTCAGCTGGTGCTCGCCCGAAGATTTTATCCACTTGAATTGGGCCGATGCGGACCTGCCCGTTCTTCGGGAGATTTTAGCGTTCCGGAGTGCAGGATTCGAGAAATTGACTTCGTATGGCGATTGGCTACCGTCCGCCTCTACTCAAAACCCATGAAACGTTTCATCACCCTGACCTCGCTGGCGATGGCGGTCTCCTTCAGCGGACTTCTCGCCCAGAATGCCGCGAATCCGAAACCGCAGGAGGATCCCAAGTTTCTAAAAAAGGCCGCTTTGGGGATCGATCAATACATCGCTTCATTTTATCGCAGCAAAAAACTCGACGTTCCCGAGGTGACGGATGACGCAACGTTCCTGCGGCGAGCGTTTCTTGTCGCGGTGGGCCGCATTCCGACGGCGGAAGAAGCGCTCGCGTTTTTGGAAATCGAAGACCCGACCAAGCGGGAAGCCTTGGTGGCTTATTTGCTCAATTCCAAAGGTTTCTCCAGTCACATGACCAACTGGGCCTTCGATCTCCTGCGGATCACCGACGGTCGGGTCGGCACCTCGGCGACCAACGAACCCTATCGCCAATGGGTTCGTAACGCGATGACCAGCAACATGCGATGGAGCGAGTTCACGAACCATCTGATTGCGAGTTCTGGAGATGGCTGGGATCCGAAAACTGCGGCGGTCGGATATTACACCCGTGACCGGGGCATGCCGTTGGACAATTTATCCAACACCATGCGGGTGTTCCTCGGTGCGCGGATGGAGTGCGCCCAGTGCCATGACGATCCCTTCGGCACCACGGAGCGGCACGATTTCTATCGGCTCGCGGCATTCACCCACGGCCAGACCACACTCAGGCAGGAACACATGAGGCCGCTGTGGGACGAACTGGCGGACGACCAGGAAAACCAGTCGGAGCAGTACCGCGTGGCGCAGGTCTTGTGGGACCGGGTTTACGGAATGTCCTTGGGCGGCGGTGGTGCCGGCCAGATCGAATTGCCCTCGGACTATCAATATCGGGACGCCAAGCCAGGCGAGATGGTGGGTGCCCACACGCCGTTTGGAAAGTCCGTGCGGATGTCGGAAAAACGCGTCGATTCGGACGGCCGCGCCAAGCTGGCGGAGTGGATCGTCGCGAAAACCGGTGAGCAATTTCCCGCTGTGATCGCCAACCGCATGTGGAAACGCGTGATGGGTAAAGGAGTTTACGAACCCGTCGATGAATTCATCCCCGCCGACAAGACCACTTACCCGGATCTGGTGACCCATCTCGAAAAACTCATGATCGACTTGGATTTCGACCTCCGCGCCTTCCAGCACGTGCTGTTGTTAACCCGCACCTTCCAGTTTGCCACGAATCCGAATCCCTCGTCGATTGAAGGTGGCGATGACTTCCACGGCCGCAAAATCGAGCGCCTTTCCTCCGAGCAAATTTGGGACTCGCTGATCACCCTCGCCGCCGGTGATCCGTACAAGCAACCAATCCGCTCCCTGGATGACCGCATCTACGTAGGTGACAAGCCGGTGCTGACCGGGCAGAAAACGATGACCCAGCTTTCGAAGGAAGTGCTGGCACTCAAGAGTGAGTCCGAAGTGCGATCCTATTTTTCCAAGTTCGTCAGCGAGGTGAAAAGTGGCGGACCGAGCGCGAGCAACGGCAGCTCGATGATGGCGATGAATCAAGTCCGCTCCTACAACAAGGATGCGAAAGTGCGCGCTTCGGAATTGCCCTCACCCGCACCGCGCGACCATTTTCTCTACCTGTTCGGCGCGTCAGACCGTGAAGTGGTGGACGCCTCCAGCCGCGAGCCGAATGTCGGCCAAGTGCTTTCCCTGATGAACGGTTTCGTGCAGCGGGAACTCGTTAACAAATCCTCTGCCCATTTGTATAAATCCTTGGAGGGCGCGACCACCGACAAGGAGAAAATCCGCCGCCTCTACGTCGCAATCCTTAACCGACCACCCTCCGCCGAGGAAATGCCGTGGATGTTGGAGGAGGTCGGCAAGCAAGGCCCCGCCGGCTATCGCAACATCGTTTCCGCCCTCGTCATGTCCTCCGAGTTCCTATTCCTCCAGTAAAACCCCATGAACCCTTATCTGAAAACCGATGAGCTGACCCGCCGCCAGTTCGTGACCAATGCCGCGCGAGCTTATCTTGGTGTCCATCTTTTCCCTATGCTGGGTGGGACCATCGCCAGCGCCGCGCCGGAAGGCACCGTCAAGGGCGGGACCGCCAAGAGCGTGATCTACCTCTACATGTCCGGCGGCATGAGCCATCTCGACACCTTCGACCCGAAGCCGAAAAAGAAGGATGTCATGGGAAAAACCGAGGCTATCCCGACCAATGCGGACGGTATCATGGTCGGCCACTACCTCAAGAAAACTGCGGAAGTGATGGACAAGGTGTGCGTCATCAACTCGATGAACTCAACCCAAGGCGCCCACGAACAGGGTGCCTACATCATGCACACCAGCTACAGCCTGCGCGGCACGATCAAGCATCCGTCACTCGGCGCGTGGGTGTTGCAGCTTGGCGGCAGAATCCACCCGGAGCTTCCCGGTTTCGTCGCCGTGGACAGCGCCCCCGATCTCGCGGGTGGGGGCTTCCTGGGTGCGAAATACTCGGCAGCTCTGATCGGCAGCCCGGATCAGGGGCTGCAGGACTCTTTGCGGTCCGCTGAGGTCACCCAGCAGGATTTCGAGCGCCGGTTGTCATTGGCCGACAAGATGAACCGCCAGTTCCACGAACGTTATGCGAATTTGGACGTGAAGGCCTATGAAGAACTCTACAGGGAAGCGATTTCTCTGATGAATTCCCAAGATCTCAAAGCCTTCGATCTCAAACAGGAGCCTCAATCCACCCGCAGTCTCTATGGCTCCGGCCGCTTCGCCCAGGGCTGTCTGCTGGCCCGCCGCCTCGTGCAGAATGGCGTTCGGTTCGTCGAGGTCCAGCTCGGCGGATGGGACACCCATTATGACAATTTCACCGGCGTCGCGGGCCGCTGCCAGGAGTTCGACCAAGCCTATGCCGCCCTCATCGCCGATCTTGAGAAGTGAGGAAAACTTG
>JANMSI010000039.1:0-2232 GCA_031389115.1 Akkermansiaceae bacterium | reverse complement strand
CGATCGTCCCTAGTAGCGCGAGCCCGGCGACCGCGAGCACCAGCTCATGCGGAAACGCGGCGAACAATCCCGCGATGGTTGCTCCGAAAACGCCGATCACGCCGTAGAAAAACCCGGCGGACATCGCCGCGACATAGCGCTTTCCCGGATCGGGATGCGCTTCCGGCCCCATGCAAAACGCGGCAGTGATCGCCGCTAGATTTAACGTGTAGCCGCCGAACGGGGCGACCAGCAGGTTGGCAACTCCCGACCAACCGATGATCTTCGAAACCGGCGGACGATAGCCGTGCGCCTTGAAGACCGCCACCCCTGGCAGGTTCTGCGAGGCCATGGTCACCACGAAAAGAGGCAGCGCCACACCGATCAGCGCTTGGAACGAAAACTCTGGCGTGACCCACACCGGTTTCGTGATTTCAAAAGGAACGACAGAGGCATTGAAGCGCCCCTGAGAAATCGCGATCAATACGCCGATCACCAGGATCACCGGCACATTCTAGCGCGGCCAGAAATTGCGGCCTAGCAGATAGGCGGCGAGCATCGGCAGGATCAACGCAGGGTTTGCCGGAGTCGCCGCGACCGCGTCGAGAGTAAACTTCGAAAGCACTCCCGCTAACAGCGCGGACGCCAGCGGGAGCGGCAGCCGGTTTACGATTTTTTCAAAGCTGCCGGAAAAACCTGCGAGGGCGATCAATATGGCGCAAGCCATGAACGCTCCGGTCGCGAGCGGCAATGTTAGACCTCCTTCCGCCGCCGCGCTCGCAATCACCGCCGCACCCGGAGTGGACCAGGCTATGAGGATCGGCTGCCGGTAAATCCACGACAGCACGATGCTTGTCACCGCCATGCCGATGCCTAACGCCCATAGCCACGAAGCGGTTTGCGCAGGTGTCGCGGACAAGTTTTGGGCCGCTTGGAAAATCAATGCCACCGAGCTGGTAAATCCGACCAACACCGCCACGAAGCCCGCGACGACTGCGGAAAATGAGAAGTCCTTGAGCACCGCGCCGCAACTGTTGGCAATGGGCCATAGCTGCACAAGACGAAGAAAAAACTTGCCGACTTGGGCATTTGGCGTATTAGTTACGCCGTATGGCAGAATACCCCTACGATGAAGGTCCCGATGACCGCGCGACTCTCCGCTCCCCGGTCGCCGTGTACCGGGCCACTCCCATGCCGGCGGTGGTGGAAGTGATCGACCACTGGCTGACCGTGCTCCAACAGCTCGGCGTGACGACATCCGCCAAAGCCGGCAGCACGCTCACGCAAGTGAGAGATGCCCTCCGGCAAGGCGTGCCACGCGAGGCGTTCGAGCGCATCCGCGGTGATCTGGGCGTTTCTGCGGAGGAGCTTGCGGAAATTCTGGGCATTCCCACCCGCACACTCGCGCGGCGGACGGACCGCTTCAAACCGGACGAGTCCGAGCGTCTTCTGCGGGTCGGATCCGTGGTGCAAAAGGCGCTGGATGTGCTGGAAGACAAGCAATCCGCCCGGCGCTGGATGACCCAACCCAAGCGCGCGCTCGGCGGTCTAACACCCCTGCGCTGCTGTGACACGGAAATGGGCGCGCGGGAGGTGGAAGCGTTGTTAGGCAGGATTGAGCACGGGGTTTTCTCATGATCCGGGCGTTCCGGCTTTGCAAAACGAAGTTCCTCGCGTCGGCCTTCAGCGGCGAGGGAGCGCGACTGCATGGCGGGCGCTGGAACTCACCGGGACTGGCGGCGGTTTACACTTCCTCCTCGCTGTCGTTGGCGACTCTGGAAGTGCTGGTGCATTTGGAAAATCCAGATGCGTTCGCCCGCTTGTTTTCGTGGGTTCCGTTGGAAATCCCCGGTGACCTGATCGAACGTCGCGACCCGGCGACGTTTCCTGTTCGCTGGCGCGACGACGAAACGAACTCCTCCTCGCAAATCGTCGGGGACGCGTGGCTGCGCTCGACGCGCACCCCAGCTTTCGAAGTGCCCTCGGTAGTGACGCCCGGCGAGTGGAACTACCTGCTCAATCCGGCGCACCCGAGGTTTCCCGAAATTCTAATCGGCGAAGCCCGGCGATTTCAGCCGGACCCGAGGTTGATCGACTAAGCCAGCGCTGGTTCCGCCAACCCGGCGCGGATGAGAAGGGGTTCCTGCCTGGGGTCGCGGCCCATGAACCGGCGATAGAGCTCGTCCGGCGCGACGGAATTTCCCTTGCTGAGAATGTGGTCGCGGAACGCCCGGCCGGTTGCCGGATTGAGCA
>JANMSI010000005.1:0-22875 GCA_031389115.1 Akkermansiaceae bacterium | reverse complement strand
TGACCACGTCCTCCGCAGCAGGCTGCGGGAGGGAAAGCGGCAGCGGGCTGCCGCAGTCCACGGCCGTTGGCTCCACTCCCTCCTCGCCCCAGATGCGGGCGAGGGTGGCTTGGATCTTGAGCTCGAAGCGGGTGATCAGTTCGCGGTTGGCGGCGACCAGCGATTGCTCGGCTTCGATCTCGGCCACGATGACTTGCTGCGTGGCGAGGGGCGGAAGGGGGATTTCAAGCTTCTTCAAATCGACTATCGAAAGATTTGGCTGCATCAAAGAACGCGCCTTTTCCTCAATGTAATTGAAGACCGATCCAGAATTGAGCGCACAGTAAATGAACTTACCATCACTTACATTCGACTTCCCCCGAATTGATGCCACTCGCTGATTTAACAAGGAACGATGATACTCGTTAGGAACCACGGCAACCTTAAGACCAGTCGAGATGATTGAACGCGTTAATGCGATTACCAAGTCCCCGCTATCGACTACAAAGGCAGGATACCGATCACAAAATCCGGCGGGAAGATTGCTCTCGTCATCAGCGACAAACTCCCGCACTCCGACGTTTGCAATCTTGATGCTCTTGGTTGGGTTCTTCGCAGCAAAGTCCTTACTATCGAAGCTATAGCCGCTAGTGACGTGAGCAGCTTCACCCAACTCCACCATCCGCCAGTCGGGGTGGATGGGGATGTGGGGGCGGTAGTGGTCGAGGACGGCGCGGGCGCCGTTGATGACTTTCTGGTAGCCCTCGATCTCCGCCACGATCTCCTTCTGCACCTCCAGCGGCGGCAGGGGGATTTCAAAGACCGCAAGTGCCGATAAGTTTAGGTTGGAAATGTTGGTCGTTGTGTTCGCATTCCGCAGGAAAAAATCGGCCGCATACGGGGTCCTCAGACAATGAATAAGGTATCCATCAAGAATCCTGTCGGACGGACGAATGAGTGACATGAAAGCGCCGAACGACATCGGGCGCTCGATTTTAAGAACGTGGGTCGTTCTCCCGAGTAGATTGAGACTGTTTGCAGTGGAAATGAGTATGTCGCCTGCCCGAAGCAGCTTCGTGTCATCTTTAAGCACCGTTCTCGGAACGTGATAAAGGTCGGCTTCGACGAGTCCGGAAGACTGAGCGGCCTTGGTCGTGGCAACTAGCAGCGAGTCTTTGGTCGCGCGATCAAGCTGTTCGGATTTGCCGAATGTTATTCCCCTGATCAGATCGGCGACGTCACCAAGTGGAACCATCGGAATGCGAGTTTGGCCGGCGACGCCTTCCCGATACCGCTCGCCGCTGAGATTGTAGTCGCCATTCGCGGCGAGCTTGGTTTTCGGGACGATCTGGGCGGTGGAATTCACAGGCAAGATGCCTGTGCTCCTTTCCCCAGTGCGGAGGGCGTGGAGGTAGGCGGCGAGTTCGGCTTTTACCTGAGTGAGCTCTTCCCCACCAACCGCGCGGCGTTGGGCACCGAGACCGAAGCCGTCGTTCTCGACTTTGAAGAAGGCGATGGTGTCGCTTTGGCGGGCGAGGGATTTGTCGAGCAGGAGGATGCTGGTTTTCACTCCCGCGTAGGGATTGAAGCAGCCCGCCGGGAGGGAGACGACGGCGACGAGGGAGTTTTCCACGAGCATTTTCCGCAGCTCCTTGTAGGCCCCCTGACTCTGGAAGATGATGCCCTCGGGGACGATGATGGCGGCGCGGCCGGTGGGCGTGAGGTGCTCGGCCATGTAGTCCACGAAGAGGACTTCGCTGCGCTTGGCCTGGATGGAGAAGCGTTTGTGGGGCTTGATGCCGCCCTTCGGCGACATGAAGGGCGGGTTGGCGAGGATGACGTCGGCGAATTCGTTCCAGCGCTCCTCGGAGGTGAGGGTGTCGTATTCGTAAATGTGGGGCTCGGTGAAGCCGTGCAGGTAGAGGTTCACCAGCGAGAGGCGCACCATGTCGGGCGAAATGTCGTAGCCCTTGAAGTTGCGGGCGAGGCGGGCCTTGTCATCGGGCGTAAGGGTGACGGTGCCCTTCTTGTCGGTGTTCTGCCGGACGATGTGCTTGTAAGCGGAGATGAGGAATCCGGCGGTGCCGCAGGCGGGATCGAGGACGGTTTCCTCCTTCTTCGGATCGAGAACGGCGACCATGAAGTCGATGATGTGGCGCGGGGTGCGGAATTGCCCGGCATCGCCTTGGGAGCCGAGCACGGAGAGGAGATACTCGAAGGCATCGCCGAGGCGCTCGCTGTGATCGTAGCTGAACTCGTTGATGATTTTAAGAAAGGCGCGGAGTGTCTCGGGATCGCGGTAAGGGAGGTAGGCGTTCTTGAAGATGTCGCGGAAGAGCGCGGGAATGCCGGGGTTTTCCGGCATTTTGCCGATTCCCTCGCCGTAGAGGCCGAGCATTTCATGGCCGCCGAGGGAGCGGTCCATGAGCTTGGCCCAGCCGTATTTGGCGAACTTGCCGGTGAAGAAGCTGCGCTCGCCGCCGAGTTCCTCGGACTCGGCGTCCATGTCGTCCATGAACTTGTAGATGAGGGCGATGGTGATCTGCTCGACCTGGGACTTGGGATCGGGGACCTTGCCGACGAGGATGTCGCGGGCGGTGTCGATGCGGCGTTTGGTGTCGGTGTCGAGCATGGGGTGGGTGGAGTGTGTCGCGCAAAGGCGCAGAGACGCAAAGGAAGAAAAGATTTTGGGCGGGCGTTTCTGATTCCTTGATCCTGAAAAACTTTGCGCCTTTGCGGCTTTGCGCGAGACAACTCTTAATCGGGATGAACGGACTGGGAGGGATTCACTCCTCGGGGAGATTATTGACGGCACGAACGATTCCGTCACGCATCAGCGGCGCACCGAAGTTTAAGAGCAGGCCGAGCTTTTGGTCGGCGAGGCGGAGGTAGGTTTGGAGCTGCTTGCGGTGGACCGGGGCGATGTTCTCGACGGATTTGAGTTCGAGGATGACAAGACCGTTGACGATGATGTCGGCGCGGAAGCCTTCATCGAACTGAAGGCCATCGTAGCAGATAGGAACGGGAACCTGCCGGGCACATGACAACCCGCGCTTGGTTAGAAGGTAGGCAAGGGCAACCTCATAGACGGACTCCAAGAGACCCGGGCCTAGATCCTGGTGGAGTTTCACTGCGGCATCGACAACTATTTTGCTGATCTCGTTTTCGGTCATGGTGTTGGTTTGGGGAAGATTGGCTCGCGCAAAGGCGCAAAGACGCGAAGGAATAAAGATCAGAGGGATGAGTGATGCTGATTTCCTGATTCTTAAAAACTTTGCGCCTTTGCGGCTTTGCGCGAGACCTCTTCAGGCAACGAACTGGTTGAGGGAAACGTAATCCTTCACGTAATCGGGGATGAGCGTGCGGTATTTCGCGGGCACGGCTTTCAGGTCGGCCGTGGTGAAGGCGGAGGTGGTGTAGAGCTCGGTGAACCGCTTGGACTCGATGATGTCGCGCACCTGGCCATTGGTGACGTAGGCCTTGAAGAACTGCCGGAGGGCGGGAATCAATTCGGCCTCTTCGGGTTTCTGGATGGACAGGAACTTGGCGAATTCCTCCTCCAGCAACTCGTCCTTGGACTTGAAGCGCGGAATGAGGCCGAAGATTTTCTCAAGGATCTCCCGCAGACCGAGCCGACGGTCGATGGAAACGGCGTGGCGGAGTTTTTCAAGGTTGTAGAACTCGGACGGTTTGTCGAACACCTCGCGGTTCACGTAATCCACCACGCGGTCCCATTGCCCGGCTTCCACGGATGCGGCGATGAAGGCGTTTTCGAGAACGGTTTCCTCGAACTTGGTGAAGAACATCCGGTCGATCTTCATGCCGTCCATACCGACGGTCTCCTCAACCATGGAGGCGATGATGTCTTCGCCGAGATGCTCGTGGATTCCACCGAGCGGTGCGGGACCTTCGCCGCCGGTGTCCCCTTCCCCATCACCCTTCGGTTTTGGAAGTTTCAGGATCTCGTCGTAATCGAAGTCCTCCTCGAAGTATTCGCAATTGGCAAAGAAGTCGAAGAGCTTGAAGGCCGTTTTCTTCGGCTTGGAAATGGTGGCCTTGAGCGCCTCGTCGTGGAGTTCCTCGGTGAAGTCGTGCTGGCGGGTGCCGCGTCCCTTGATCTGGATGAAGTCGGTGGGAGAGAAGATCGGGCGGAAGAGTCCGAGATTGAGAAGGTCCTGGCAATCGTAGCCGGTGGTCATCATCCCCACGGTTACGCAGATGCGGGCCTTGCTGGTCTTGTAGGTGGGAATGAAGTTCGCGCTGCCCAGCAGGGTGTTGTAGGTGAAATTGTTAGTGAACTGTTGCGCGTCGGTGATGTGGGAGGTGACTTGCACCGCGAAGTCGGAATGATATTTCCCGGGAAACATCCGGTCCGCCATCTCGTTGAGGATCTGCGCAAGCTTCCCCGCGTGGTTCTGGCTAACAGCGAAGATGATCGATTTGCCGACCTCGCCGCTGATGGGATCGCGGAACGCGTTTTCAAGGAAGGTTTTGCAGAAGAGGGCATTGGTCTTTGGCGAGAAGAAACGTTTCTCGAATTCCCGTCGCTTGTAGCTCTCTTCCTGATCCTCGCCGTTGTCATCGGTGAAGGTGACCTGAAAGCCCTCGTCGGACAGCAACTGCGTTGTCACGTCGGTCCGCGTATCGACGACCGTTGGATTGATGAGGAATCCGTCTTTCACGCCGTCGATCAGCGAGTAGCGGAAAGTCGGCTGGCTGTTCTCACAGCCGAACGTGCGATAAGTATCCATGAGCAGCCGCCGCTCGGCCTCGCGGGGGTCGCGCGTGGTCGGCGTCCTGGAATCGAACTTTTTCAGATAGTCCTTCGGCGTGGCGGTTAGGCCGAGTTTGTAGCCGATGAAGTATTCGAAGACCGCACGGGAGTTGCCGCCGATCGAACGATGGGCCTCATCGGAAATGACGAGGTCGAAATCGGCGGGAGAGAAATGCGTCTGATACTTGTTATTGAAAAGCAGGGATTGAACGGTGGTGACGACGATTTCAGCGTGCCGCCAGTCATCCTTGTTCTCCTTGTAGATGACGGTTTTGAAATCGTTCTTCAGTTGCTCGGTGAAGGCTTTCTTCGCCTGGTCCTCCAGCTCCAGCCGGTCCACCAGAAACAAAACCCGGCGGGCGTTTCCCGAACGAAGGAAGAGCTTGATGATGGCAGCGGCGGTGAGCGTCTTCCCCGTCCCGGTGGCCATCTCGAAGAGGAAGCGGTCTTTTCCATCCTTCACCGCCCGCTGAAGCGCGTGAATCGCCTTCTTCTGATAGGGGCGTAGCAGCCGGAGCTTGTTGACCCGGATAAATTCCGGACGTTCCAACGGATTGATCCATCCGGCTTCCGCCGCGTAGTTGGGCCGCTGGGTCAAGGCGATGTAATCGTCATCGACGCGATCTTCAATGAGCTTGGATCGGTCCGGCACGACCTTCCTTGCCTCGGCAAGCGACTTGGGACTCGGAAACGAAGTGATGAGGTTCGGATTCCCGCGCTCCAGATCCCAGAGATAATGGAGGTTTCCATTGGAGAGGATGACGAAGCGGCAGTTTTGGGATCGGGCATACTTCCGGGCCTGCTCCTTACCGGTCAGGGGACTCAGGCTTTCCGCCTTTGCCTCAAGGACGATGAAGGGGAATCCCTTTTCGTCCAAGAGGAGGAAATCGATATAGCCCTTTTTGGTCTTCTCGAAATTTTCTCCAAATTCATCGAGCGCTTGGGAAACCAGCTTCACGCCCGGCTCCAACTGGATATTCGCGGGACCGCTCGAATCCGCGAAAAACCGCCAGCCTGCGTTTTCCAGCAGTTTGTTGATTTTGATCCGTGCGGCGGCCTCTTTCACGCGGCTTTGAGGGATGTGTTGGACATGGGGGATCTTTACTCTTGGACGCTAACGGCCCCGAGGAATGCGGGAAGGGAAAAGAGCCGGAGGTTGCAAGTTCCGGCTTGTGAAGGTGGCAACTTGCAAGAACTCGCGGCGACCGGTGATCGCCGCCACGTGTCGCGACTCACCAGAGTCCGTAGTTGCCGGTGCGCATGATGTAGAGGCCCATGAGGAAATTGGCGGTGGCGTGCATGATCACGCAGGCTCCGAGGCTTTTGCTCCAGACGCAGAGGAGGTAGGTCAGGCTGCCATAGATGAAGGCTCCGGCGTAATCGACCGGCGCATGGGCGGCCATGAACAGGCCGGTGACTATCAGATAGGAAAGCCAGTGGTGGCGGCCAAACGGTTGTTTCCAGTAGTCCCCTTCCCAGTCGCAGACGAAGCGCATCAGGAAGCCGCGCCAGAAGATTTCCTCGACCAGTGCGACGACGATGGCCGCCCGGAAGAAGCGGAAAATAAGCGAACCCCAATAGGCGGCCGGGTTTTGAAACAGACCCGGATCGAAGCCTTCTTTGCGTTCCGCGACGCCGAGGTAGTGGAGCAGCCCGGTGGTTTTTCCGGTCAGGCCCCATGCATCGTAGAGCACCGTCGGCAGCAGCCAGAAGCCGATGCCAACCGCGCCGAACACTAGACCCGCAAGCGACCATTTCAGCGACCAACAGAAGGTATAGCTCCTCCAGTATTTCACGAGAACGCCCAGCGTCACCAGCGCCTGCAACGGATAGCTGAACTGCGCGGGATCCTGCCGCCACCACGGGGCGTCCGGGTGCTTCCACTCGAACAGGCCGCCGATGAGCTGGAGCAGGATCATGAACCCCATGAACACCGCGAACGGGATCACGTGCGCCCTAGTGAGCCGCTCGGGATCCTGTGGTGACGGTCCGGCGGTCATGCGGTTAGAGCCGGCCGACGAAGCGCTCGATATTGTCGGTGGCCGTGCGGATGTCGTCGAAGGCGGTGGCGTAGCAGCAGCGCAGGAAGCCCTCGCCGGAGGCACCGAACGCGCTGCCGGGGACGCAGGCGACGCTTTCCTGTTCGAGCAGATTCATCGCGAATTCCTTGCTGGTTAGACCAGTGCTGCGGATGTCCGGGAAGACATAGAACGCGCCGCCCGGAAGATGGCAATCGAGGCCGATCTCGTTGAGCCGCTTGACCAGGAAATCGCGGCGCTGGTGGTAGCTGTTGCGCATTTCGATCATCGCGGGCTGGCCGTTCTCAAGCGCCTCGATGGCGGCGTTCTGGCTCATGATCGGCGCGCAGAGCATCGAGTATTGGTGAATTTTCATCATCGCCTCGATGATCGGCTGCGGCGCGCAGGCATAACCTAACCGGAAACCAGTCATCGCGAACGCCTTGGAAAATCCATGGAGCAGGATGGTGCGTTCCTTCATCCCCGGCAGCGAGGCGATGGAGACGTGCGGCTCGGTTTCGTCATAGCGGAGCTCGCTGTAGATCTCGTCGGTCATGACGATGAGGTCGTGCTCGATGGCGAGTTTGGCGATCCCTTCGAGGTCCTCGCGCGAGGCGCACGCACCGGTCGGGTTGGTGGGGAAGTTGATGAAAATGATCCGGGTTCGCGGCGTGATGACGGCGGCGACGGCGGCGGGTTTGAGGGAAAATTCATCCTCTTTGGTCGTTAGAACCGGCACCGCGACGCCGTGCGCCATGACGATGCTCGGGCTGTACGAAACATAACAAGGCTCATGATAAATCACCTCGTCGCCGGGATTGAGCAGCGCGCGCAGGGCGATGTCGATGGCCTCGGAAACGCCCACGGTGACGAGCACTTCCTTCGCCGGATCGTAGCCGACATGGAAAAAATCCTCGACGTAGCGGGAGATCGATTTGCGCAGCGAGAGCAGCCCGAGATTGGAGGTGTAGGTCGTCTGGCCTTTTTCCAGCGAGTAGATCGCCGCTTCGCGGATGTGCCATGGAGTGACGAAGTCAGGCTCGCCGACGCCGAGCGAGATGACGTCATCGCGGCCTTGGACGAGTTCGAAGAAGTCGCGGATTCCCGAGCGCGGGATGGAAGCGACGTGGGTGGCGATTTTCGCGGTGTAGTCCATGGCAGAGCCCGCCTTTCGACGGGCCGGAAGTTCAGCGGGATCAACGGCCATCGTCAACCTCGGGGGCGGGGTTTTATTCGAACTCCGCGTGACCGCTAATGAGGTTCTCGCCCTTCGTCACAACGTTTCTTTGGAGGCCGCAGCCACCACCCAGTCCTCAGCCACCAGGCGGACAATCTCAAACTGACGGGCTCCTCCCCCTGCCACCCGACGGACTTCCAAGGTGGCGCGACTGAGTTTCTGACCGTCTGGAAACAATCTCGCCATGGCTGCGGCGAGCGTTGAATCCACCTTGCAATAGCCGCGCAAAAGCGCGTCCGTGTCGGGCGAGGCAAGCCCGTAACAGACCCATTGTTTGTCATCGCTGAACGGTCCGTTGTAGTAAACATCCGGACCCACAAACACCCGCAACAGCGCTTGTTGGGCATTTTTTTCCAACAGATCCTTCCATGATGGAGACACCGTGCGGGCAAACGCGTCAAAGTCCATTTTCCAGTTGCCCGCCTCGTCGGGTGTTAAAAATGCCAGCCGCTCAACCGCCTTCTCCCGTCCTTTGTAAACCACCAGCACGCCTTCCATCAGCAGGCCGTTCACATCCATGCTGCTCAGCCATTCGTAGCGGTCCACCAATCCGTCCCGCTGGTCCGAAGCGTCGAGGAACGCCAGAATTTCCGACCGATCGGCACCGCCCATGCGGAAGAGCGATGGCAACTGGGCAGGGTCGCGGTTGGCGATGGCGCGCTTAACCAATTCCAAGGATTGCTCCCGGCTCGGTGAGGGAAACTTGGACGCGATCCTTACGCTGGAGCCGGGACTGAACAGCGCCTCCGAGGATTCCGAAGGCGTCCTAAAAACATACGGCAGCAACCAGAATGAAACGGTTAGGCCGATGACGATCAAGGTGGTGATGCTTAGGATCCAAGACCAGAGAGTGATTGCTTTCGAGTGGGACGAACTGCCGCGACGTCCGCTTCGGCGGACGTGACCTCCCCCGGCACCGTCGGCACCGCGCAGCCGGGCCACCCGGCCGAGGCTGGGGGCATCCCCCCCCGCGCGACCGGGGCGTGCCGCGATGGTCCGGTTGATGTCCTGGGTTTTCATAAATGAGTCAGTCGCACGGCTTACGGCTTTGTCAGAGAGGAACTGGCCGGGAGACTAGGGAAAGTCCTAGTCTCCGCAAGCTCGGAGAATCCGGCGCAAAATTACTTGAATCTGTCTTCGAACGGCACGGGGCCCACCACCCAATCTTCCGCGAGAACCCTTGATAATTCGAACTGGCGGGATTCAGCACCGGGCACCCGGGTCAATTCCAAGGTCGTCCGGGTCATTTTCGAGTCATTGGAAGAAATCGATCTCATGGCACCCGCCTGGGGCGACCCGATCTTGCAATAGGTCAGCAGAACCTCATCCGTATCCGGCGACGCAATTCCATAACAGACCCACTGTTTGTCGTCGGCGAAGGGACCGTTGAAATAGTAGTCTTTGGCCGCATAGACCCTGACTTGGGCGACTTTCGACTCTGCTTTTGAAATTTCGGGCCACGCCGGCGTCACGGTGCGTGCGAAGGCATCGAAGTCGATCCGCCATTTCCCGGCGGCGTCCGGAGTGAGCAATGCCAGCCGGTTGCGGGGTTTGCCTTCGCCCATGAAAACGACTAGCACGCCCTCGAGCAGAAGGCCGTTCGCATCCATGCTGCCCAGCCACTCGCAACGGTCGAGCTGGCCCTCCTTAAGCTCCAGATTCTGGAGGAAATCCACCGCTTCCTGAGCGCTGGCGGCACCTGGCCGGAAATACTCACCGATCATTTCCGGATCACGGATGCCGAGTCCGGCTTCGACCGTGGCGAGTGCTTCTTCTTCGGAAGGTGATGGAAATTTAGAGGCGATCCGAGCCACGTCCAGACTTTCGGCGGGTGGCTTCGCGACGATTTCTCCGGATGATGCCGCCTTGGGAATGAGCCACAACCCAAGCGTGAGGCCGAGGATCACGACCACCGCGCCGATGAGCAGAATCGACCAAATCTGGAGAATCCGTTTGCGGCCGTCGCTGATCCGGCTGTCTCGAC
This sequence comes from Akkermansiaceae bacterium, assembly GCA_031389115.1. Taxonomy (GTDB): domain Bacteria; phylum Verrucomicrobiota; class Verrucomicrobiia; order Verrucomicrobiales; family Akkermansiaceae; genus Luteolibacter. The sequence continues at coordinate 12,883 of JANMSI010000005.1, read as the reverse complement.
CACCTTCGCTTTTCTTGCGGGTGCGGCGAGTCCCTTTGGGCAAACCCGTGCCGGGCATCCGCGCGACGCGTCCCATGCTGGGAGCGTCCCCCGCCGCCCGATCGTGTCGATTGGTATTTACCGAGCGTTGAAAGCCGTCGGGATTCATGAGGAGAAATTTCTTAGCGCGGCATCATCGTGATGCGGTTGCGATCGTAGCGGTCGTCCGGGCGGAAAAGCCATCCGGGCTGGCGGTCCAGCACTTCGTAGCCGGTGAGCATGAACTCGGCGAGAAACTGGTTGCTGTTCGGATCATAAGCCTGCTGGCCGGTGTAGTGGCCGCGCAGTTTGTATTCGGTATTGTTATCGAAGGCGTAGCGCTGGCCTGCGGAGCCGTTTTCGGGAAATCGGTCGGGACTATGCTTTTTGTCCTCGCGGAGCATGACCAGCTTCGCGCGGTTCCAAGATTGCCGTGGCTGCCGGACGTAGCCCCAGAAGCGAGTCTTCTCGATGTGATAGCGGCGGCCGTAGTAAAAATCCCCGGTGGGTTCGCTGGCGATTTTCGCATTCCGCTCCTCGACGGTCGGCCCGCCGAGGTTTCCCGATCCCATCGACGAAGTCCCGCACTGGGTGAGCAGGCAGCACGCGGCTCCGAGCGAAATCATCCTCAGTGGAAAAATTGCCATGGGGGAGACTCTAGGAATGGCCGCAAGGGCCCCGCAAGCACGGAACGAGCCCCCTCCGACTTATTCTCGTCTTGGCAACGCCTGAACGATCACCCGATGATCCCGCCATGCCCCGCATTGTCGTCACTCTGGGAGATCCGGCCGGGATCGGCCCGGAAGTCATCGACCGCGCGCTCGCCTCCGGGGAAATTCCCGCCGGCTTTGAAATCGAAGTGCTGGGCGACCGCCGGGCGGGCCGACCGGGGAAGCCCGATGCCGTTTCGGCCGCAGCCGCGCTGGCGGCTTTGGACGAGGCGGTGCGGCAGTTGAAGGAAGGATCCGCCGACGCCGTCGTCACCGGGCCGGTCTCGAAGGAAGGCTTGCAAGGGATCGGTTTTCCATTTCCCGGCCAGACTGAATATTTCGCCGACGCGTTCGGAGCGGCGGACTACGGGATGCTGCTAACCGGCGCCACCCTGAGCGTGGGGCTGGCGACCATTCACGAACCGCTGGTTAAGGTGCCCGGCTTGTTGACCGTGGAGCGGATCGTCCGCATCGGCCTCCTCACCGCGGAATTTCTGAAACGCCGCGGCATCGCAGATCCGCAGATCGCCGTGGCCGGCCTCAATCCCCACGCCGGTGAAGGCGGTGCGTTCGGAGACGAGGAGATCCGGATCATCCGGCCTGCGATTGACTTTCTGAATGCAGCGGCGGCAGGCATTTTCAGCGGACCTGGCGTGCCGGACGCCATCTTCCGGGATGCCGCCCAAGGCAAGTTCGACGCGGTCGTGGCGATGTATCACGACCAGGGCTTGATCCCGCTGAAACTGCTGGATTTCGACACGGCGGTGAACGTCACCCTCGGCCTGCCGAAACCCCGCACCAGCCCTGACCACGGCACGGCGTTCGCCATCGCCGGGAAAAATCTGGCCAGCCCGTCCTCGATGATCGCCGCCATCCGACTCGCCTGCGAACTGGCATGAGGCGGAAATTCTCCTGACTGCCGACCCTCAAAATGCGACAGGCGCGTCCGGATTTTTCTAAGGTTGCCAGCTTCATGACGTGGGGCGTATCTTCGCCAACGACACAATTCCATGTGGAAATTCCTTAACGACTATTGGCGGGACGGCATCGAGATCCTGCTGCTCGCCACCTGCATCTACCAAATTTACCGCGCTTTCCGAAACACCCGGGGTGCGCAGATTCTCGTGGGGCTCGGCACGATTCTGGTCGTCCTGACACTGGTTTCCACGGCTTTCAAATTCGAGGTCGTGCAGTGGATCATCACCCGCGCGGCGGCCATTCTCGCCTTTGCGCTGATCGTGATTTTCCAGCCCGAGTTGCGAAACGGTCTCGCGAGGCTCGGCAGCAACCGGCTGTTTTCCTTCTCCGCCAAGCGGCGGCTGGCGTTTCTGGAGCGCTTCGCCGATGCCGTGATCAATCTGTCCAAGAAACGCATTGGCGCGTTGTTTGCCATCCAGCGAGGCATCAGCCTGAAGGATTATCTCGACAGCGGCGTCGTCCTCGACGCGCAGTTTTCGCCCGAGCTGGCAATGACCGTTTTCCACCCCAAGGCACCCCTGCACGACGGGGGAATGATCATCGCGGACGACCGCGTGGCCGGCGCGGCCTGCGTCTTTCCCGTGACGGAGCGCCAAATGCAGGATCGCTCGACCGGCTTGCGCCACCGCGCCGCCATCGGTTTGACGGAGCGGACGGATGCCATCGCGATCGCCGTCAGCGAGGAGACCGGCGGCATCTCGATTTGCGAAAACGGAGTGCTCCAACGCAACCTAACCGAGAAACAATTCCGCGAGAAAATCGCCGAAATCTTCGTCTCGGGCAAATCCTCTCATGAAACTGACACTGGGCAAAAACTGGATCGCAAAAATCCTCTCTCTACTTCTGGCGACAGCGATCTGGTTTCTGATTAAGGACCATCTCGCGACCGGCGAGGCTCCCTTCACCGGCGCTCCCAGGGCGCGGATCGTGGACGAACCGCTTGGGACGAGGATCTTCGAAAGCAAACAGCGCTGAGACCGTGAAGTCCCAGCGCCGTCGCGAAGCTGAACGTGAATCAAAGCAAGCCGAGAGCCGCCGAGATTAGCAAATCGTCGTCGATCAACCACTTGGCCACCTGCGTGCCCGGGCCTCCGGCCTTTACCGGAGCCGTGGAGGTGGTCACGTCGATGGTCAGGCCCTCGCCGCGGATGCGCCGGGCGACCCCGCCGGCATCGTAAACTCCCATGTAGGCGGCAAGCACGCGCACGGCGGCCTGGCTGACGGCCGTTTCGTCATTCCGTCCGAACAAGGCATCTAACAGAACCGGCGTAGGGTCGGTGGCGCTCGAAAGGCGGTTGGCGGTGCCATTCACGCTATTGGAAATCCCGGTCGCACCGGCGGCTTCAAGTTCGCTGGAAAGCGCTGCGAGTCGGCCCGGCAGGTCGGCGGGAGCCAGGGCGGTGGGGAGACAGGCTTCCAATTCGGTGGCCAGCGCCACTTGGCGGGCGTGGAGTCGGGCCCAATCCGGCGAGCGCAGGGCCGAGTCTCCATCCGACCCGGTCCGGCGGCCTGCGACTGCGGTCTGCACGAACGACGCGATGGCCTCGGCGGCACGGTCGCAGTTGATGCCGGCACAAACCGGGGCGAGGGCGAATGCGGCCAGCCGGCTGGAGAGGAGGACGTTGCCCATTGCCTGCATTTTGGCACCTAACAACGCATCGCGCTCGCGCTTGACGGTGAAGAATTCCATCGCACGACGCAGCGTGACTTCTAACTGGGGAATATCCCACGGCTTGGTCATGTAGCGGAAAATGCCGCCTTGGTTGACGGAGCCGATGGCCGCGTCGATGTCCGAATACGCGGTTGAGAGGATCTTGATAATGTCCGGATAATCGTCGGCAATCTTCGAGAGGAACCCGACGCCCGTTTCGTTAGGCATCCGTTGGTCGGTCACGATGATCCCGATTTCATTGGCATTTTGGCGGAACACCGCAAGCGCCTCAACGCCGTCCTCGGCCTCAAGGATCCGGAATTTTTCACCGAACAAGCGGCGGAAGTATTTGCGGGTGTTTGCTTCGTCATCCACAAACAGGATGGCGTAGCGTTGATAGTCATAGGCGTCGATATCGTTGCTCATGGTGGTCGATGGAAAGTGAGTCGGTTAGGAATCGGGTGGGTGGAGATTGATAGAGTCAGGCAGGCTGGTCGAGGACGGATTCGGGTTCGTATCCCGGTTCGGATTCGAAACTGGGGGCCGGAAACGCGATTCGGAAACGGGTGAACTCGGTCGGGCGGCTGTCCACCTCGACGATCGCCCGGTGGGCCTGCAGGATCTGGTGGGTGATCGAGAGTCCAAGGCCCATCCCCTTGCCCACTTCCTTTGAAGTGAAAAAGGGGTCGAAGATTTTTTGCAAATCTTCCGGCGGGATGCCAATTCCGTTATCGCGGATCGTGACCTGCCAGCCCTCGCCGGAGGGATCGATGGTAACGTCGATGCGTCCCGGCTCGCCACCGTTGGCGGCGATGCGCATATGAATGGCGTCGATGCTGTTTTGGAAAAAGTTGATGAAGACCTGGACGAGCTGATTCGGGTTCCCGCTGATCAGTGCCAGGTTCGGCGAGGTGAGATTGAACTCGATATCCTTCCCGACCTGGTGGCCGACCATCCGCCGCGCGCGCCCTACTATTTCCGCGAGATCGGCATCGCCGGAAGTCGCCTTGTCGTCACGGGTGAATTTACGGAGATCGATGACGATTTGAGAAACGCGCTCCACGCCCTCGCGGATGTCCTTGAGGATGTCCGCGTAGTCGGCCTGATCCTTGTCAGGCATGGATTTGGTGAAGGTATCCAACGCGTGGAGTCCTGCGCTGGCGTAGTTCAGCGGGTTGTTGATCTCGTGAATGATCCCCGCACTCATCCGGCCGAGCGCGGAGAGCTTTTCGTTGCGGACCATCATGACTTCGTTCTCCTTGATTTGTTCGAGCGCGTGCTGGAGTTCGTTGTTGAGATCCACCATTTCGCGTCTGACCCGCGCCATGGCGATTTGATTTTCCAACCGCAGCGCGAGTTCCGCAGTGGAGAATGGCTTGGTGAGGAAATCGTTGGCCCCGGCCTGGAGTGCGCCGAGCTTCGTGGCTTCGTCGGCGCGGGCTGTAAGAATAATGACCGCAATGCCGCGGGTGATGTGGTTTTCCCGGATCTTCCGGCACACTTCGACGCCGTCCATTTCGGGCATCATGTGGTCGAGCAACGCCAATTGGGGGCGGCGGAGGCGGGCCAGTTCGAGCGCTTCGGCCCCGTCCGAGGCTTCGATCACGTCCACATCCTCGAGCTGCATTCGCAGGAACCGACGGATATCCGGCTCGTCATCGGCGATCAGCACAAGCGGACGGGCACCGCTGGGACGCGCACCGATCAAGGGAGCCAGCACCGGCCCGTGCGGCTGGATCGGCGACGTCGGCCGAGGGGCCATTTTCCCTGGAATGGACAAGGCGGCGCGGCGATGGAGATCGGCGATGTGGCCGCCATCTTTCAACGGACCGGAATCTTCGTCCGCTTCGGAAATTTGCAAGATGGCCGCCTCGACCGGAAGTTCGACCGAGAAAGTGGTGCCATGACCGAGCTGGCTTTCCACCTTCACCGCTCCCTCCATGGCCTCGGTCAGGCTGCGGACCAAAGCGAGTCCGATCCCGGCTCCTTGGAATTTGCGGGTGGAAGAGGTATCCACCTGCCAGAACCGCTCGAAAATCCGGGGCAGCACCTCGGGCGGGATTCCCACGCCCGTATCCTCGACGGTCAGCTTCAGGCGGTTTCCCGCCACCAGCACCTTGACCTCGATCGTGCCGCTGGAAGGGGTGAACTTGATCGCGTTGATCACCAGATTCAGCAGGATTTTGTCAAACTTGTCGCGGTCGAGCTGGATGGATTCGTGGTCGGTCTGGCAGTCCCAAACCAGCGCGACGCGATCTTGCTCGGCGAGGTGCCTCAGCGAACGAAGCAACCCTTCGATGTGGGCTGAGATCAGGGTCGGCTGTCGGTTGATGTCGGCGTGACCGGTGTCGAAACGGACCAAGTCCAGCAAATCATCGATTAGTTTGAGCAGGCGCAGTCCGTTTTGCTCAAGCATCAGCGTCATTTCCTGGACGACGGGGTCGGTGCTCTGGCGACCCAGCACCATCCGCAGGCGCTCGGTGATCCCGAGCATGATGGTGAGCGGGGTGCGGAGCTCGTGACTGATGTTGGCGAAGAACCGGGTCTTCGCTTCGTCAAGTTCGCTGAGCTGGCGGTTCTGGGCCTCCAGCAATCCCCGCGATTTTTCAACCTCCATCCGCAGGCAGTATTCGCTGAACCGCAATTTTTCGTAGTAGTAACTGCCCGCCAGGACGAAGACCGAGGTCACAAACAGAAAAAAGCAGTTTCCAAACAGAGTCTCGAAGTGCGGCACGGTCGGAGAAACCATCACGCTGATCGTGTAACAGATGAACGTCGCGGCGATCATCCCGACCGAGTTCCAAAACGTCCATCTCAGCAGCAGTGAAAGGCCGACCAGAATCAGATTCAGGCCTGCGTAATAAACCGAGTTGCCACCGTTGGTGACCGCGATCATCGCACAAATCGAGATCAGGGGCAGCAGGGCGATGCCTTGGGCTACGATGTTCGAGCCGATAGGACGGCGAGGCAGGCCCAAATACCAGAAAATCGCGCCCAAAAGGAGCGCACAGGTGGCCCGGATGACCAGGAAATCAGTCCCCCGGTCGGTGATGATCACCCAGTCCAGCGACGAGGCGGCCAGCATGAAAACCGCGGCAAACACCGCGGCCCGGCGGGCATTGTCGAAGGCGATGCCACTCTCGTATTCTCGAAACGAGGCCCGCAGTTCCGCATCACTTTCCCTTGCGTTGACTCCGGCTTCAGCCATTGGCGAGTTCGATTTCAAGGAACAAGTTGACCCCCGTGGAATCGGCTTTGATCGTGGTGCCCTTCAAATTCAATCCATCCGGCACCAGTTCCGCCATCTCCGCCTCGTCGCGGTAGATCAAGTTCCATTCCATCACATATTCCATCCATGCCTTGCGGGGATTGCTGGCCGCGACGTTGGTCACGATGACAATGCCACCCGGCCGGATCATGCCGCAGAAAAGCTCCACCAGCCGCTTGCAAACCCGTTGCGAAAGGTAATCGAACAACCCGGCGCAATAAACCACGTCGTAATTGGAGAATTCTTCGTCGCCACCTTGAGTGGCCGCCCGCAGAAGCTGATGCACCGAGCGCTGGAAATAACGGACCTGCGTTTCCCGGCCGCCGCTCATCCGCGACTCCTGGATGCGCTCACGAGTGTATTCCAACGTCTCTGGATTGAAATCGAGCAGGTCGATTTCCGCCAGATCGCTTTCCTCGCATTCCCGGAGAAAACGCTGCACCTCCATCGCCGGTCCGCAGGCAAGGTTAAAGATGCGGGTTTTCCCCCGGCTGACCCGGCGGGCGCACTCGGAGCGGAGTTTTTCCACCAGGAAATCGATCCGGTTGCGATGCGCCACCACGGGTTCGGTATTGAGCAGCGCGAAATTGAGCAGCTTGGCGAAAGCGGACGAACCCTCGTAGGGATTGCGCAGCATCATGTTCACCATTTCATAATCGCCCGCGTAGCCGAGCGGTTTCGTGTAGGTCCGGTAGAGGAAGGGCGAGCACAGCACGATCGGGTGCAGTTCCCGGCGCACGTAAGCTTTGTGGACCGCCACTTCCGCCTCGCTCACCTCCAACGAGACCTCTTCGAATTTCTCCATGGACGGCATCACCTCCTCAACCACCCGACCCTCGATCCCTGAAAAAATTTCCTTTTCCAAATCGTCCCGCCGACGGGTCACGGTCGTTCGGATGCCCACGTCCACCCCCGTGAGCCAGTGCTGAACGCCGGAAAGCATGCTGGCAAGGTCCGCAACCACGAGCTTGAAGGGGTCCTGGACTTTATTGGCGGACTTCCATTCTCCCATGAAATTCCCGAACTGCCCGCATAAGTCACTGCTGCCGCTCGGTGTGGAACTGCCCGTGACGCTGGAGAGGAAGTCCACCTCCACCCAGCCCTCGTCGAGCATCGCCTCGCACACGAGCACGATGCCGGTATTGAGAAGGTTGCTGACCACCGCCTTTCCGTGGTACAGCAACCGGCGGGAGGCCATGATCCGGAAATCCGACAGGACCTCGGACAGCTGCAGGATGCTGTAGGGATTATAGACCTCAAAAACCACGGAATACCGTTTGATCCTGAGGAGGTTGGCCGTCAGTTCCGTGCCTTGGCTGTTCCGGCAGGTGATGACGCTTTGGGACGATTCGCTTGTTAGATCCATTATCGATGTCGGACGACGCGACACAGTGGCCTAGTCGCTTCCCGTTCGGCAAGCACCCAGAAAAAAATTTCCACTTCCGTTGATTATCTGCGAATCAACGATGTTGACGGCGCGGCGCTCTTAGAAGCCGCGCCGTTGACTCACCGCTTTGGCCAGGCAGTTCAGCGTTTCCACGGTGTCATCCCAGCCGATGCAGGCGTCCGTGACGGACTGCCCGCGCGTCATTCCGCTTAGATCTCCGGCAAGTTTCTGATTTCCCTCCACCAGGTTCGATTCGATCATCACGGAAGTGATTACCTTGGAGCCGGCGGCGATCTGGTTGGCGATGTTTCGGGCAACCATCGGCTGATTGCGATAATCCTTCATCGAATTCCCGTGAGAGCAGTCCACCATGACGGACTCCGGCAGGTTTTGCTCACTCAGCATTTTGGCTGCGGCTTCGACTTCGGATTTCTCGTAATTCGGCCCCGACTTCCCGCCGCGGAGGATGAGATGGCACGATTCGTTGCCCGCTGTGGAAACGATGGCGGAGACCCCCTGTTTCGTTACCGATAGAAAATGATGAGACCGCGACGCCGACTGGATGGCATCGAGCGCGATCTGAATCGAGCCGCCGGTGCCATTTTTAAACCCCACGGGCATCGAGAGTCCGGAAGCGAGTTCGCGGTGGATCTGGGACTCCGTGGTGCGGGCACCGATCGCTCCCCAAGCGATGAGGTCGGCGATGTATTGCGGAGAAATGGTATCCAAGAATTCGGTCCCCGCAGGCACGCCCATGTTGGCTAGATCCAATAACAGACCCCGGGCGATCCGCAGCCCGTGATTGATGTCGAACGAGTCGTCGAGATTGGGATCGTTGATCAACCCCTTCCAGCCCACCGTCGTCCGCGGTTTTTCAAAATAAACCCGCATGATCACGAACACGTCCTTCTCGATCCGTTTCGCTTCCTGCTTTAGTTTCACCGCATACTCAACGGCCGCCTCCGGATCGTGAATCGAGCACGGTCCCACGATCGCCAGCAAGCGGTCGTCCTCGCCCCGCAAAATCGCCTCCGCCTGGGAGCGCGCGTTGGCCACCAGTTCGGAAGCCTCCTCGGTGAGCGGAAGATAATAAGCAAGCACCGCCGGGGAAATCAGCGGGTTCAAGCCAGTAATTCGAAGATCGTCGGTGCGGTGGCGCGTCACGGCGCGGATCGTTGACGGCGGAAACGCTGCGAGGCAAGGCACAAGTCACCGCAAAGCCAACAAATCCCGCGAAACCTCAACACGTCGATGGGGGGAAAGACGCGATGGTTCGCGGGATTTGTCGGATCCGCGATGAGTGGGCCTCAACCGACGTTGCGAAGCGCGGCTGACACTCTGGCCGGATCCTCGCTAATGAATCCCGGCGGCACCTGATCGACATTGATCGCCAGCCAGTTTTCGGCCTCGTCGCAGCTTTGGAAGATCCGCAGTCGATCCGTATTCCGCGACCAGTATCCCAGCATCCGGATAATACCGTAAGTGGTCGATTTCGTTGCCACGTACGCCAGCCAGCCGTGCGATCGGTAAGCTTCATGGCGAAGCACTAGAGCGAGCCGCATCACCTCATTGGCAGTTAGGTCCAGCTCAGCCTCACTGAAATCGATCAAGCCATGAAAATCGGCTGACCAGCATGGATCCGAAGCCATGGCCGAGAGGATGGACTTGATTTCCCCCATCCCAGTCGCTCCCTGATATTTCTCAATCCGTATCCGGCGTTCCGTATCGATCCGATAACTTCCCACTGTTGCCGAGGCTGAATAATCAGATGTTAAAAATTTCATAGGCTTCCTTACTATCGGACCGCTTTTGCAATCATTCGTTCAAACTTTTTAGACAACTTCCCCTCACAACTGATTCTTTTTAAGAATGTTACATCCATCCTTAAAATAAGAAAAACTTAACTAATTCTTGGGCAGCCCCGTTAAAATCAAGCTAACATTCGCTAACAAGCTCGCCGGAGGGCGCCCAGGCTTGGACCTAACAACGAAGAGTCATCTCCCCCTTCGTTTCCGCGTCAGCGGCTGAGATCCTCCTGATACATCAGCTTGAAGCCACTCTGATGAAGGATCGCCACGGCAAAATCATAATCCTCCACATGCATCGCTAACATCGACTGACCTTCAGGGCTTGGCATCAGCGCGTAGGCGAAGTCGATGTTCGTCTCGGCGACCATCAGGGAATCCAAACATTGGAGCAGCCCCGGACCGGACTCACGCATCGCGATGACTACCAGCTCGCAGGTGGTGTGAGGTATCCCTTTTTCCATGAACAATTGCTCGGTGGAATCCGGGTCCGAGACCACCAGCCGGGCCACCGTCGCATCGCGCGAGTCCTGGACACTCAAGCCGATGACCTCAATGCCGAGCGACCGGAGAAGCTTCACCATCGCAGCAAGCGCGCCCGCCCGGTTAGGCAGCATGACAGAGAATTGACGGACAGGTTCGCCATGGCTGACGATGGTATCGGATTCCATGCGCGGGACGCTAACTTAACCGCGGGGACCGCGCAAGGGGATCGTCCGCACCGCCCCGCTGGCCAGGTGCTTGATCACTAGTTGATTCGGACGGATTTCGGAAACCAGGTAGGCCGCGCCGTCCGCGCCGGTGAACCGTTGGCCGGAGGAGGCGACATAGCGTTTTCCCGTGGCGGCATCTTCCACCAAGGCGACCGGATCGTGGGAGTTTGCCGGAATACCCGCCATCCACTGGCGGGTGTTTCCACTGCCAGTATCACGAACCTCTACCACGGATATTTCGGATGACTTCCCGAGGCTGACCTTGCTGTCCTCCATCTGCCGCTTCACCCGCACGACGACGAGATTCGAGCCGGGAATCGAATCGCCCGCTCGCAGCCGCACCTCGCGGCGGGACGCCCCATCAATTCTAACCGTGGCGGTCTCGCCTTGGACGGTCATCACACGAATCGGCACGTCCTTCTCCCGGTAATGCCGCATCACTAACGGTGGCATCGGGAACGTCGCGTCACTCACCGCAGGATCTGGCGCAGCGACCGGACCGCTGAGCGTTTCGCCTTCGATAGAAATCGACGCGACCCGCCCGGGCAAGTTTGCGCCTCCTTTTGCTGCGGCTGTATCGACAAATTCATCCATCGCCTGTGCAATTTCAGCCGGTGACTCCAACGCCAGATCGCCGGGCAGCGGATCCCGGGAAATCATCGCCGCGATTTCGGCGTGACCCGCCGCCGTGGCGATGTCCGCTGCCGTTCGTCCATCCGGATGGGTGGCATACCGGCTGGCGCCGATGTCTAGCAGCAGTTTAACCGATTCCATTTGTCCGTTCTCTGCGGCGATCATCAGCGGCGTGCGACCGTCTTCCATCCGCGCGTGAACCGACGCGCCGAAGTTTGTTAGGGCGTCAATCACATCAGCCCTGCCCACCAAAGCTGCCAGCAGCAGCGCTGGATCGAGATCTTCACGATTCGACGCGGCAAGCTCCGCAACCGGTCCGAACTTCCCTTCCCTCACCGCAAGCATCAGTGGCTTGAAACCGTCATTGTCCTTTAATTTGGGATTCGCACCCTGACGCAGCAGCCAGCGCACCATCGCCGTTTGGTCGCCGATCACCGCCGCCATCAGCGGGGTGCGCCCGGCCGCGCCAAGCAGATCGATGGCCAAGCCACGACTGAGCAGAAAGTCTGCGGAGCTTTGCGCCCCGGCACCCGCCGCAGCGTGGAGCGCGGAATCGCCTGCGGCATCACGGATGTCGGCGGAAAATCCACCCGCTAGAAATTTCTTCAGCGCCGTGATGTCGTTCCCGCAGCTGGCGCGGAACCAATCCCCGGTCGTCATCCGATATCCCGCATCCCCCAATTCCGACTTGGCGGTGTCACCCCGTCGTTTGCAGCAAGGAAGAACCGCCAAGGACACCGCGCACAGCGTTAATAGAAACCCTCTCACGAAAAAAGGAATAGTTCGTATTTCCTAAGCATTCAATCCCGAACCTTCCGCCTGCTCGATCCTGCAAATTCGACACACACCCTCCCGAATGGTGAATCGCACGTTAGATCCACAAAGCATCGCCCCGAACACCCGCGCGGAATTGCCAGCTTGAGTCGCCGGTCGTGGGTCCAGCGAGAGCACCTCGCGAATCACCGCCTGCGCCCGCGACGGCAGGCGGGCGAAATCGACTGCCGCCTCCGGTTCCACCTCGACGGATAGACGCTCGATTGGCTCATGCGCAAATCCTGCCGAAGCGTCCGGCAATGCCTCCGCGTAGGGTAGATAAGGCTTCACGTCATAAATCGGCGTCCCGTCCAGCAGATCGAGTCCCCCGAGCAGGAGCGCGGGAGAATCCGCAGCCTGAGGATCGATCCCCTCGAGCCTGACCAATGAGAGACCGAGTCCGTTAGGGCGGAAGGTCGAGCGGCTCGCGAAAACCCCGATGCGCTGATTGCCGCCGAGACGCGGCGGCCGCACCGTGGGCCGCCATCCTTTCTCCACCGTTTCGTGGAAACCAAAAATCAGCCACAAGTGCGAAAACCCCTCAAGGCCACGAATCGCTTCGTGGCTGCGATACTCGGGATGAAACACCAACCTGCCCCACGCACTCGGGCAAAGTCCCGGCTGCCGCGGCACCGCGAACTTCCCGCCGAAGCACGAACGAACGGTGGCAATTGGGTCGAGTATCATGGCGCTACACCGCAAGAAATTCCCGGGAAAACCTTTCAGCAGACATTGCGATTAGTTAGAATACATGCGTCTGCTCGGCGGAACTACGGCCTGCCGTGCGGGGAATCGCGCTGAGTTTGGAATGCCCCCGATATTCGATCCAATCGTTATGAGAGTTCGGGTTGTTTGTTAGTTGGTTTGAGTTTCTTCCGGTAGATGCTGCCATGAGGCGGCTGGAGCG